>JBEKTG010000108.1:0-9167 GCA_049516275.1 Candidatus Acidiferrales bacterium | reverse complement strand
TGCAGCCTTCCGCCGTGGATTCCGCACTGCGCGCTCTCCACGCGCGCGGCAAGCTTCTGGAGGGGGAATTCCGGCCGCGCGGGATTCACCAGGAGTGGTGCGACCCCGAAATTCTTCAGCAGATCCGGCGCAAGAGCCTGGCGCGGCTTCGCCGTGAAGTCGAACCGGTGGAGCAGCGCACGTTCGCGCGATTCGCGGCGCGGTGGCAGGGTGTTTCCACGCGAAGGCGCGGCGTGGATGCGTTGCTCGACGCGGTGGAAAATCTCCAGGGCGCGGCACTGCTGGCGTCCGAAGTGGAGCGCGAGATTCTTCCCGCGCGCCTTGCGGACTACCGCTCCAGCGATCTGGACGCGGTGATGGCCGCAGGCGAGGTGGCCTGGGTCGGGCTGGAACAGGTGGGAGATCGCGATGGTCGCGTGGCTTTATATCTCACTGAATCGGTCCCGGCGCTTCTGCCGCCTGCGGAATTGCGGAAGGAGCAAGTTCCACTCTCCGAAAAAGCTCAACAGATTCTGGACGTGCTCGCCAGGCTGGGCGCTTCGTTCTTTGGCAGCATCCACGCCGCGATAGGCGGCGGATTCCCCGGAGACACGCGCGATGCGCTCTGGGAACTGGTGTGGGCCGGGCGCATGACCAACGACACGTTCTATCCGCTGCGCGATTTGCTGCGCCCTCACGACGCAAAGCGCGAAAGGCCTTCAGCGGCAGACGGGCCTCCGGGTTCGCCTGAATTCCTCCGGCGGCTTCGTTCGCGAAAGGCAGCGGGTGGCCCCGCGCAAGGACGCTGGTCATTAGTGGCTGCTGAGCCTTTGCCCGTGACGCAATGGAGCGCCAACCTAGCGCAGCAACTTCTTACGCGCCACGGAATTGTGATGCGCGAGACGGCCGCCGCCGAAGACATCCCGCGCGGCTACAGCATGGTTTATCCGGCACTGAAAACGATGGAAGAAAGCGGATGGGTGCGCCGGGGAATGTTCGTGGCTGGGATGGGAGCGGCGCAATTCGCAGCGCCGTCCGCCGTCGACATGCTACGGAGCCTGCGCAGCAAGCCTGCGAATCCGGAAACGCTTTTCCTTGCGGCCAGCGATCCGGCAAATCCGTATGGGGCGCTGCTACCCTGGCCTCGCGGCGAGAACACGGAAGGGGAGGCCGCTCACCATGGCATGGCCCGCACCAGCGGATCTGGAGTCGTGCTCGTCAACGGCGCGCTGGCGGGCTTTTTGCGGCGACGCAATCCGGCGCTGCGCGTCTTGCTGCCCGAGAATGAGCCGGAACGAACGCTGGTGTCGCGCGAGCTGGCCAGGAAGCTGGCGGAGCTCGCCGTGCGCCGGCAAGGGCGGCGCAGCGGTTTATTCATCGGCGAAATCAACGATGCCCCGGCGCGCGAACATTTCCTGGCGCGCTTTCTGGAGGAAGCCGGATTCGTGAACACCACTCTCGGATTCCAGATGCGCGCGGTGATGCCGGTGGTGCCAAAGCGCGACGCCGAAAACATCTCCGATGAAACGGAGCAGGATCTTTCGGAGAGCGCGTAGTGCCGGAGGGCGACACAATATTCCGCGCCGCGCGGAGGCTGCACCGGGCGCTGGCCGGACAGACCGTCACGGGATTCGAGAGTGTGCTGCCGAAACTCGAACGCGTGGAAGTGGATTCGCCAGTGACGGGCCGGCGCGTGGAAAAAGTGGAAGCCAGCGGAAAATGGCTGCTCATTTATTTTTCCGGCGGCCTGATTCTTCTCACGCACATGCTGATGAGCGGCAGCTGGCACATCTACCGTCCGGGCGAGAAGTGGAAGCGCCGCGCCGGCGATATGCGGATCATCATTCGCATGGAACAAATTCATGCCGTGGCGTTCACGGTGCCCGTTGCGGAGTTTCATACGTCCGATTCGCTCCGGCGCCGCCGCGGGTTCAATCGACTGGGTCCGTCCGTGCTGGCGGAGGAATACGATGCCGGCGAGATTCTACGGCGGCTGCGCAGCCGTCCCGAAGCAGCCGTGGGTGAAGCGCTGCTGGCGCAATCGCTGGTGGCTGGCATCGGAAACGTTTTCAAATCGGAGATCTGTTTCGCCTGTGGAGTGAATCCCTTCCGCACGATGGCCTCGCTCAGCATCAGCGAGCTTTCGTGCCTCGCAGCGACGGCCCGAAAGTTCCTGCAGGCCAATGTGACAGACGCCTCAGACGACCAGATCGTGACCTACACAGGCATTCGCCGGACCACGGGCCGCGCGGATCGCGAGGAAAATCTGTGGGTCTACAGGCGCCGAGGCGAACCGTGCCGGCGCTGCAGCACTCCCATCGAGTCGCGCAAGCAGGGCGTCGACGCACGCACCACGTTCTGGTGCCCCGTTTGTCAGCCCGAAAATGGTTCCGGGTGAAGGGTTCCACGTAGATTCTTCACGGCCGATTCTTGCGATATTCGCCGCCGAAGAAAGTTGGAGAAAAACGGAAGAGAATGGTCGGGGCGAGTGGATTTGAACCACCGGCCTCCTGGTCCCGAACCAGGCGCGCTAGCCAGGCTGCGCTACGCCCCGAAATTAGCTAATTAGCTTCCGATCAGTTTACGCTGCATCATTGCGAACCGCAACCGGCACCACGCAAAAGCTGTTGTGCTGCAAATACTCTCAGTGATATACAGTCTTGCACATACAGAAAACAGCAACTGAGGCGTTGCCATGGACACTGCCCGTGCTCGGCACTTGTGGAACGGCGTGATTCTCGACGCGCCTGTCCAAGCAGCGATTCTCGCGTGCATGGTGGCCGTCGTGTGTTATCAGTCCGACAGACTCGTGTACGTGCTGGGAATTCCTCCTGATCACATCGCATCCTTTTGGCCCCCTACGGCGTTCCTGGTAGCGGTATTGCTATTGGTACGCCAAAGCATACAGCCAGTGCTCATCGTCGCAGGACTGGGGGCGATGGCTCTTGCTGATCTCCGGAATGGTGTGCCGATTGGCTTCGAGATTTGGGTCTCCCTTGGCAATCTAGGCGAGCTGCTCGTTGCCGTGTGGGGGATTGGCCGGCTGTTCAAAGGAGTGCCCGATCTGAGCAGCGTAACGGCTTTTTTAAAGTATTTTGTGTTTGCGGTAATCCTCGTGCCGTTCGCGTCAGCGCTAGTGGGCGCAAATGCCAGTGCGCCTGGTGGCTATTGGCTGCAATGGCAGCTCTGGTTTTTTGCGGACGCCCTGGCATTCCTCACTGTTGCGCCGGCGATACTCAATTGGGTCCGTGAGGGGCGGGTATGGGCGCGGGAATCCCGCAATAAAATAGAATTCGCCGCGTTGATGGCATCATTGTTTTTTTTTGGATATCTCGCGTTCATGGGCACTGGGCAACGGGGGCCAGCATTGGTCTATTCCCTAGTGCCGCTTCTACTATGGGCCGCTTTACGTGTGGGATCGAAGGGTGTGTCCACTTCGATGCTCGTTGTTGCGCTTCTATCGATCTGGGGGGCTTCTCATGGCCGGGGCCCGTTCGCAGCCCAGGGGCCTCTCAATAATGTCTTATCGCTACAGCTATTTTTATTTTTCGCGGCGATACCTTTTATGTTTCTCGCGGCGCTTGTGGAGGAGCAGCAGCGGGCGAAACAGGCACTGACCGACGAAGGGACCCAACTGTTAGAGGCCCAGAGGATGGCGCAGATGGGCAGTTGGCAATGGGACCCCAAAACGGATACGGTCACGTGGTCCGAAGAACTTTACAGAATGGCCGGCCGCGATCCCAATTCCCCGGCGCCCACGTATAAGGAACATCCACAAGTCTATACCGGTGAAAGCTGGGAACGGCTCCAGCGAGCCGTCGAGGAAGCGTTGCGCACTGGAAAAGCGTACGAGCTCGACCTGGAAATGGTCCGCCCCGATGGCACCACAAGATGGCTAATCGCTCGGGGTCTAGTGCAGCGGGATGCTGCGGGCCACATCGTATCTCTCCGCGGTACCGTAAAGGACATCACCGACCGGAAGAGGGCGGAGGACGCACTGCTCGCTAGCCGGGAAATGTTTCAAGCGATTTGGGACAATTGCCCCGCCACCATATTCGTCAAGGACCTGCAGGGCCAATACTTGGATCACAACCTGCTGTTTTCAAAAGAGATGTCACGTCCCCGTGAACAGATTATTGGAAAGACCGACGAGGAACTGTTTCCGGCCGAAATGGCGGCCACGTGCCGGGCCGAAGACCGCCAGATCATCGAGGAAAACCGCGCGCTGGAGGCGGAGGTAAGCATAGAGCTAGCCGACGGGGTTCACACCAGCATCTTGCAAAAGTTTCCGCTCCGCGACGCACAGGGAAAGCCATATGCGATTTGCGGCATTGTGACTGACATTACCGATCGTAAGCGGGCGGAAAAGGCATTGCAAAAGAGCGAAGAGCGGTTCCGTATGGCAGTTCAGGCCGGAAAAATGTTCGCCTATGAATGGGATGCCACCACGGATCGGATCGTGCGCTCGGAAGGGGTCGCCCAGGTTCTTGGAGAGAACCTGAGGTTGTTCACGACTGGTCAGGAAGTTTTGGCTAGTGTTCTGCCCGAAGACCGGAAAAGACTCCTTGCTGCGATTGCCGGGCTCAGTCCCGAGGAGCCCTATCTTCGTATTAACTATCGCAGGCTACGCTCCGACGGCACTGTAATCTGGGTAGAGAGAAACAGTCGCGCCGACTTCGACGAACAAGGCAGGATGCTGCGGCTTCGTGGTATGGTAGCGGACATCACGGAACGCAAGCAGGCGGAAGAAGCCCTTGCAGGCATGAGCCGCAGGCTGATTGAGGCGCAGGAGCAGGAACGCACTCGGATTGCGAGAGAACTTCACGACGATTTCGGCCAACGGCTCGCACTGCTGTCGGTTGAACTTCAAGGCATGAGAGACTTTCTCCCCGATTCGGCCGCCGCACTTCGAAGCCGAACAAGTGAACTGGAGACGCGGATCTCGGAAATATCCTCTGACCTCCAAGCCTTATCGCACGAGTTGCACTCTTCCAAACTGGAATATGTGGGTTTGGTCGCAGCCATGCAGAGCCTCTGCGCAGAGCTTGCCAAAAAGCAAAAGGTGGATATCGATTTTACCCACGAAGGCATCCCCGCTAGTTTGCCCCGAGAGATTTCACTTTGCTTGTTCCGAGTGATGCAGGAAGCTTTGCACAATGCCGCGAAGCATAGCGGGACGCGGCATTTCAAGGTCACGGTGCAAGGATCCGCCAACGAGATTCAACTCAGCGTTCGGGATTCAGGGATGGGTTTTGATCCCGAACTGGCAAGGAACAATCAAGGATTGGGGCTCACCAGCATGCGGGAGCGAGTTAACATAGTGAAGGGCAAGTTTTCGATAACATCGAGTCCGCATTCCGGCACTGAGGTGAGCGTTTGCGTTCCGATCGCGGCCGGGACGCAAACGGAGCAGAGTAGGGTTAAGGCCCTGGGGATGTCCTAGTCTGGTCCAATTCCTCAGAACCTAAATGAACACTGCAAACGCTGCTAAGGCCCGGGTCTAAAGGACGGCGGGCGAATCGGCAGAAGGTTGTCCTAAGTGTTGCTTTTCACCACAGCAGGCACAAGAGAATAGAGGGCATGGTCTCGGGGGTTCGCATTCTCGTAGCAGATGATTACCAAGACTGGCGGCATCAGATCCGCCAGATGCTTCGAGTGCGCCCGGAATGGCAAGTGATCTACGAAACGTCGGATGGACTGGAAACAGTCGAGAAAACCGAAGAATTAAAGCCGGACGTAGTTTTGCTGGACATCGGTCTTCCGAAACTGAACGGAATTGAAGCCGCCCGGCAGATCCGGCAGCGCTCTCCCGATTCCAAAATCATTTTCTTTAGCCTCGATAACTCCCTGGAGGTGGTACAGGTAGCTTTAAACACGGGAGCTTATGGCTACGTTTATAAAGCGCGCGCCGGAAGTGAGTTACTGCCTGCTATCGAAGCGGTCCTGGGCGGCAAACAATTTGTCAGCAGCATGCTGAGGGGCTACCGGTTTACCGAGATCTCAGGATCGAGATCCCCTTACCGCCACGAGGTTCAATTCTATTCGGATGACGCAGTTCTTCTGGGTAGCTTTGCTGGCTTTGTGGCTGATGCTTTGAGGGCCGGTGATGTGGCCATCGCTGTCACTACCGAGTTCCATCGGGATGGCCTTGTCCAGAAATTGAAGGCACAGGGTTTGGATGTCGATGCCGCCACTCGACAGGGGACATACGTTCCAGTGGATGTTGCCAACGAGCTCTCCGCGTTCATGGTCAATGGCATGCCTGACTCGACTCGTTTTTTCGAGGTTGTGGGTGGTCTTATCACCTCAGCCGCCAAAGCGGGAAAGCCAGAGTATCCCCGCGTTGGAATTTGTAGAGAAGGCGGAGCTCTGTTGCGGGCGGAGGGCAAAGTGGACGCCGCTATTCGGCTCGAACAACTGTGGGGCCAGATAGCCTTGACGTATGAAGTCAATATCCTCTGCGGATATGCATCGGGCAGCTTCCACAGAAGGGCCGAACGCGTTTTCCAAAGCATCTGTGCAGAACACTCCGCAGTTTATTCCCGATGAGGCGGGCTGGCGATTTCCCCTGTAAGAGATGGTTTCGCGCGAGTTTTCCGGCAGCCCTTCCAATGCTAAGATTCGCCGCGAAATAGGCGCGGCGTTGCGGCGAAGTTCCCTGCCCTGACCCAGGTTTGAGGACGTGCGCAACACAAAAGGAGACGGGACGAGATGCTCAGTAATTCATTTGCCCGAGTGATTCGAGTCTTGACAGCGGCATGCGCGCTCGCCGTGCTCGCCGGCCACGCGGACGCACAAAAGATAGCCGAGTCCAGCGCCGAGACTCGCTTCCAGCTTGATCTGCATGTTCCAGACGCGGCGCTTGCGGCCTTTCTGCCGGCGGGTTGGTCGTCCAGCGTGGCGACGCAAGGTCCGGCGAAAGACGCGAATCTGCGCGCTGTTTTTATCGACCGCCTGACGATCAACGGGCCCGATGGCAAGCCCATCGGAAGCACGGGATCGAATCGCCTCGCATATCTGGTGGCTCCGGTAAAGAATCCCGCCGGCGAGAGCGTTCAGCTCGTCATCGGAGGGCTCACCGAAGATCCCTCGGACGCGCCCGGCCCTTTCGGCGTCTACCTCGCCGCTACCACTCACCGGATGCGGCGGAGTGTCGAGAGCGGGACTGGCGGTGCCGTGCTTCAATCGCAGGATTGGGTGTTCGCGGCGGCGAGCGGGGAGCGGCTTGAATTGCACATCCAATTCGAAAAGGGCACCGGGAATCGAGCCAATCCTGCCGATGTGAAATTCTACTCGGCGAAAAACCCGGGCTTTTATCAGATATCGCGGCAGGAACAGGTCGTCGATATCCTCCGCAACGTAACGACGACGCCTCCGGACCGCGTGAAGAAATTCTCGCTCAAGGCCTCGGGCGGCGGCTATGCGAAGCTGTTCGATGGCACACAGAGGGTTCTCAGCTGGGACGATATCGTGTGGATCAACCGCACCGTCCTTCTGCCGTGAGGAATTCGCTCCGCGGGTCCGCCAAGAAATGTTGCTCCGGGCGGAGCCTTGTGCTAAAAATCGCCCAAGTTAGCGGCCTTCATCATAGATAAACCACGGATGCAATCCGAGCAGGAGGGTGTAATGAAGCTGAATCCGGCATTTTCCAAGGGTATGGCGCTCGCCTGCTTTCTTTCCGGGTTGGCTTTCTCCGCCGCGCTGGTGAGAAGCGAGGCAACCCCGCGCGGGCCGCTGCCCGCGGCACAAGCGGCGGCGAATAGTGTGGCAGTGGACTCGACCAGCATCGGTGGCGTAGTCACGAGCCCGAAAGGCCCGGAAGCGGGCGTATGGGTGATCGCCGAGACCACCGACTTACCCACGAAATTCAGAAAGATTGTCGTCACCGACGATGCCGGCCGCTACCTCCTGCCGGAACTTCCCAAGGCCACCTACAAAATCTGGGTGCGAGGCTACGGCCTGGTGGATTCGAAAACCGTCACGGCCAAGCCGGGCAGCACGCTGGCGTTGACGGCGGTGATCGCTCCCGATCCCCAGGCTGCGGCGCAATATTATCCCGCCAACTACTGGTACACGCTATTGAAGGTGCCGCCCAAAACCGCCTTCCCCATGAAGAATCCGGGCATTCAATCGCAGGCCGAATTCGTATACGACCTCAAGCGCGGATGCAGCGTTTGCCATCAGACGGGCAACAAGGCCACGCGCGAGATCGAGCCCAGCCTCGGAAGCTTCGACTCCCCTTCCCTGGCCTGGGAGCGGCGGCTCATGTCCGGCCAGGTAGGCCCGCAAATGACCGATGCGCTCAACAAATTCGGGCATGACCGCGGCCTGGCGATGTTTGCGGACTGGAGCAACCGTATTGCCGCGGGCGAAGTGCCGGAGGCGCCGCCGCGGCCGCAGGGCGTCGAACGAAATGTCGTCGTAACACTGTGGGAAGTCGATACCGACAAAGCATTCATTCACGACGTGATCAGCACCAACGACGAGTGGAATCCCCGGGCCAACGCCTACGGCCCGGTCTACGCGCCCGATTTTGCTTCCGCCCAGATCTGGGCTTTGAATCCGAAGGACAACACGAAGTCGATGGTCCAGGTCCCACTGCGCAAAGAGAGCGACCGCCCGCTCATGAAGCCGTTTACGCCGCGAGCGGTAGCCGCGCCGTCTCCCTATTGGGGCAATGAAATGGTGTGGGACGATCCAAACTTCATCGCCATGCCGCACATGGACAGCGCCGGACGCATCTGGTTCCACGCGCAGACCCGGCCCGACCTGCCCGATTATTGCCGAAAGGGATCGGGGAATCCTTACGCGGAAGCCTTTCCGATGCCGGACGGCTGGGTTCCCCGGGGCATGGATAACTACGATCCCAAGACAGGCAAAATCGAGCTGATCGATCTCTGCTATTCCGCCGGGCATATGGCGTTCGGCAACGATAAGGATGAAACGCTCTATTACACCAGCACGCAGGCCGTAGCGCCCAGGATGGGCGGCATCGGCTGGGTGAAAACGCGTGTGTGGGATCAGACGCACGACGTGCAGAAATCCATGGGATGGTGTGCCGCGGTTGTCGATTACAACGCCGACGGAAAAACCGGCGCGTACACAAAGCCCGGCGAGCCCATCGATCCGAAACTCGATCGCGCGGTCGATGGCGGCAACGGCTACGGCTTCGCTTTCAATCCCGCGGA
>JBEKTG010000107.1:0-9170 GCA_049516275.1 Candidatus Acidiferrales bacterium | reverse complement strand
CCCGAAGTGCTCCTCCCGGTTCCCGAAGGCCTGCGCGCCGCGATGACCGCCCCCGTAAAGGTGGCCGTCGATAAGCTGGCCGACGGCGTCTACTGGATCAAGGGAGGGCAGTGGCACAGCGTCTCCGTCGAACAGGGAGACCACATCGTGGTCGTCGACGCCCCGCTCGACGAAGAGCGTTCCCTCGCCGTGATTGCGAAAACGAAGGAACTCATCCCCAACAAGCCGATTACGTACCTCGTCAACACTCATTCGCATTTCGACCACGCCGGCGGCCTGCGAACGTATGTGGACGAAGGCGCCACGATCGTGACCCTTCCGGCAAACCAGGCTTTCTATGAACGCGCGTGGAGGGGGCGGCACACGCTCAACCCGGACCGGCTCGAAATATCGAAAAAGACGCCCAAGTTCGAGACGATCCTGAACGGCAAAGCCGTGCTCCCCGACGCCAAGCACCCCATCGAGATCTACGAGCAGATCGGCATGGGGCACCACGATGCCATCGTGATGGCCTACCTCCCGAAAGAGAAGTTTCTGATCCAGGCCGATGCGTGGAACACCGAAGCGATCACCGCGCCCTATCTGGACACGATCGGTCTCGATTTCGTGAATCCTTACATCCAGAACATGTACGACAACATCCTTCGGCTGAAGCTAGATGTCGGACAGATCGTTCCGCTGCACGGGCCTCGGACCACGACGATGGCGGAATTGCACAAGGTGCTGCTGTTGGATTGATCCCGTTTACGTTGCGTTTAGTTGGCGATTCAAAAGGCGGTTCGAAAGGCGAGGGGATGCACCGGGCGGTCGCTTCGCCCGGTGCCGTTGGTCCGATCACTTCGCTGCGATAAAAACGATGCAGCTTGGCTCCGGCGCGTCCGTCATCACTTTTCCCGTGGGCGTCAGCTTGCCGGTTTGCTGATCCACCGAAAATACCGTGATATTGCCGGAGTTCTCGTTCCCCACAAACACGTACGCGCCCGTGGGATCGAAGGTAAAGGTGCGCGGCGTTTGCCCGCCGGACGCAATGTGCTGGACCGTTGTGAGCGTTCCGGTGGCGGGGTCAACGGCGAACACATCGATGCTCCCGTCCACGTGCATCGATTTCAACTGCGCGTCGATGCCACGGCTGGAGGCGTACACAAACCTGCCGGTGCGATCCACGCGAACCTCGGAGCCCTCGGCCTTAGAGCCTGCGGGCGTGAACGGCAGCGTCTGAAGCTCTTTCAGCGTGCCGCTGGCGGCGTCGTAAGCGGCGGTGGTGAGCTGCATGGAGCCGCTGATCATGTAAACATATTTGCCGCTCGGAGAGAACGCGAGGTGGCGAGTTCTCCATCCTTCCGCAGAGGTCGTAAAAGGTTCGCCATTCTGCTCGAGTTTTCCCGTCGCGATGTCGATGCGATAGACAAACACTTTTCCGAGGCCGATATTGCAGGCCAGGAGAAAACGGTTGTCGGGCGAAAACATCACGCAGTGATTGTGCGGGTCGGTCGGGCTCAAGCCGTTCTCGTCCGGGGGAACCGGAGGACCCGCGGCATGGCCGTGGTGCTCGATATAGTCCGCTACTTCGCCCAATTGGCCGTCGGAATGAATCGGAATCGTCGCGATGCTCCCGTTGCCGAAGTTCGCCACCGCCAGCATTTTCCCGGTCTTGTCGATCGCGAGGTGAGCGGGCCCGACGCCCTTGGTCGAAACTTTATTCAGGAACGTGAGTTTGCCGGTTTTCGTATCCATCGCGTACGCGGAGACGGTGTTTCCGGGATCGCCCTTCACGGGGTGTTCGTCGGTGGCGTAGAGAAAGCGGTGGTTCGGGCTTTCGGTTATCCACGACGGATTGTGGGCCTCCTGGATGAGGCCGAGCTGCGTAATGTCGCCCGTCTTTGGCGAGAAGCGGTAACCGTAGATGCCCTTGCTTTCACTGCGGGTGTAGGTCCCGATGTATACGAAGTAGCCCTTGCCGCCGGCCCCGGCACCGCTTCCGGTGAACGGAACCAGCAGCGATGCGACAAATGCCAGGATCGCGAGCCCACGCGGCAGGTTTCTCCGAATCGCGGAGAATCGTGAAAAGTTCGTCTTCCGATTGAATTCGCTCATCGGCGGAGTATACCTCTCGTGTCAAGACATCGATCTCAAAAGCACGCGACACGAGCAAATCCCACAGCCTAGGAAAGGCAATAGCCAAAGCCCACCCGAACGACCCCAGCAGGGTTTCAGGCCATCCAGGGCGCCCAATTTCCAATTGACACGAAGGCTTCCCGTGGAGTATTACCTCGTGCAAGTTATCGGCGGCTCATAGGCTGTTTCTCCTTGGTATCTCGGACTCTTCTGGCTCGAAACACGGCTGGTTCGAGATTCGAGTACTGACAAAGCCGACCGTTACGTGGGAGGGGTGCATGACCAGGACTGATTCCGTCGTTCGCTACGCGTGCGTTTTCGCTGTTGTCTTTGCCTTGGCTTTCCTCTCAACGCTGACGGCTCCCGGACTTCGCGCTCAGACAGCTTCGACGGGCGCCATCAAGGGCACCGTTACCGATTCCTCCGGCGCTGTAGTTCCGAGCGCGACGGTCACTGCCACCGATAATGAGACGGGTGCCGTTCGCACGGTAACCACAGGAGGAGATGGCTCTTTTATCGTCACAGTTCTGCCGCTCGGCACGTACCGGCTCCGCGTGCAGGCTGCCGGATTCAAACCCCTCGAAGTTCCCTCCATCGTGGTGAACGTAACGGAGACCGCCGCTTTCAACCCCGTGCTTGAAGTGGGCGGCCAAACTCAGGAAGTCACCGTGCAGGCTACCGCCGAAGCGTTGCAGACCACCAATGCGACGATGGGCACGGTGGTTTCGAGCAACACCGCCACGGCGATTCCGCTGACGACTCGCAACTTCACGAATCTTCTGGGTCTTTCCGCCGGTGCGAACACATCCGTATTCAATGCCACGCAGCTTGGAAAAGGCACCACGGACATTGCCGTGAACGGCGCTAACCTCGGGCAAAATGGCACCTCCATGGACGGTGTCGCCATTTCGAATACCACGACCAGCGGACTCTTGTCCGATACAGGGAAGGCGCCCAGCATCGGCTTGGTGAACCCGGATGCTATTCAGGAATTCAAGATCCAGACTTCGTTGTTCGACGCGGGTTATGGGCGGAATGTGGGCGCCAACACCAACGTGGTCACGAAGTCCGGCACGAACGATTATCACGGAGACCTGTTTGAGTTTTTCCGCAACACCGTTCTCGATGCAAACGAGTTTTTCCGCAAGGAAAATACTCAGGTGCTCAACGGCGTCCAGCAGAACAGCCGGCAGGTGCTCGACCAGAACCAATTCGGAGGGGTATTCGGCGGCCCTATCAAGAAGGATAAACTCTTCTTCTTCGGCTCTTTCCAGGAACTCTCGCAGAAAAACGGTCTAGCGGCCCAGGGGGCCTCGGTTCCTTTTGAACTTCCTATTTTCCCCGGTGGCGATCGCTCAAATACCGCCGCACTTGAGGCCTCGCTGGGTCAGTACTTCAGTCAAGGCGGGATCGACGGCGGCACGGCCAAGGACGGA
This sequence comes from Candidatus Acidiferrales bacterium, assembly GCA_049516275.1. Lineage (GTDB taxonomy): Bacteria > Acidobacteriota > Terriglobia > Acidiferrales > UBA7541 > Palsa-295. Next base: position 5,619 of record JBEKTG010000107.1, on the reverse strand, counting down.
GGGCTGGTTGCTGCCAACGGGTCGAACATCAATCCCGTAGCGATCGCGCTTCTCCAAAAGAAAAATCCCGATGGTACCTATTACATCCCCAGCGGCCCGTCCATTGGATCGCTGAACGGTCAGACTCAAGGCACAAAAGTTGTTCTGACCGATCCCGCCCGGTTTACGGAGCACCAGTACCTGGGCAATGGGGACTACATAATCAACAGCAAGAACACTTTTTCGGTTCGCTACTTCTACGCCAACGATCCGGAGACGATCTCCTATCTCTGCGGCATCAATGGCGGCACAAACTACGGGATCTGCTATAACGACAACGCTGGCATTAGCAGCATTAGTAACCACTACGCGGTGCTCAAACTCACCACGATTCTCACCAATAATCTTGTGAATGAGGCTCGGGTTTCGATGCAGCGGGATACGGCGTCCACCCACGCGACAAACACCTACGCGAACGAATCATTCGGCATCAATTCCATTTCGCCCTATGAAACGGACCTCGACCAAATCACCGTCACCGGATTGTTTACCACTGGAACGGCCGGGGGCCTTCCTCAGTATCAATCCGTCACCAACGGAGAGCTTGCGGACGATATCTCCTGGACACACGGAAAGCAGACGATCCGATTCGGCGGCGAGATCGAGCACGACTACTGGAACTGGAACCCCGCGTTTCTTGCCGTGGGCGCCCTGACGTTTCCGAGATTTCAGGACTTCCTGCTGGGCCTGCCCGGCTGCGCGCCTGGCACAAGCCCATCTGCCTGCACCGCGAGTGGTACGGCTGGCCTGACGACCGGGACTTCCACGCCCAGTCTCTCCAGCACAGGGGCCTACCAAGCCACAGCGCCCCCAGGCGGTTTGAACCATCACCTGCGCAATGCATTCGGCGATGCGTACGTTCAGGACGACCTCAAGCTGACACAATCGCTTACCCTGAACCTCGGCCTTCGCTGGGAATATGACGCACTGTTCCACGACAAGTATGGCCTCAGCACGAATGTATGGCCTAGCCTGATCACTACGGTGCCCATACCCGGATCCTCTCCCGCACTGGGCACTTTGGCCGGATTTACAGTTCCCTCGAACTTCCCATTTTCACTCTATCCGCCTCCTGTGGGAGGCGTGTTCCAACTGAACAGGCAGGGTTATACGCAGAGCGGCACGCCACTCACCAATTTTGCTCCACGCGTGGCTTTCGCATGGTCGCCCCTGGCGAACAAGCGCCTGGTCTTGCGCAGCGGCTTCGGGGTCTTCTATGACCGCGCCGCCGCTACCATTTACATCGGCGGAATCAATCAGGCTGCGCCTTATGCCACACCGGTGTTCCAACAGGTGGCGCAGTACTATTCCTCCTTTGCAACGCCTTACCAGCCGCCCCCGACGCCCTGGGCGCCCCGCTGGGTCAACTTCACTAGCGGAACCAGTTCGCTCTTGTCGGATACCTCCATCGTTCCGAATTACGAACATACGCCAGTGGTTTACCAGTGGAACATGACCGCTCAGTACGAGTTCGTCCATGACTGGACGCTCGAACTAGGCTACGTTGGATCGCGTGGGGTCCATCAGGAAGGTATCCCCGGCTTCACCGGCCAGCAAGGGAACGAAGCGCAGTTGGTGGGCAATCCGATCGGCACCAACCGAGTTGACGCGCCGGCCATAGACGCAGGACTCGTAACCACGAATACGACCGGAAACGCATTTGAGCGCGTACCTTATCTCGGTTTCAGTCCGGCCGGCATTCTGGAGTTTGCCACCGATACCGACACGAAGTACAACAGCCTACAGGTCACTCTTCACAAGCAGTTCTCCCACGGATTCCAGATGCAAGCGGCCTACACTTGGAGCCGGGCGACCGCTACGGAGTGGCTGTATAACGATCCCGATTATTCGAAATACGGTCCAAACCCCTCCTACCGTCCGCAACGGCTTGCTATCAGCTACGTGTATAACCTTCCCGGAATCTCCAACGACGGCATTCTTGGAAAGGTTGTGAATGGTTGGGCCGTATCGGGCGTGACGGTCGCTCAGGACGGTTTCCCGTTGACCCTTTACGACGATAGGGGAGGCGCCATCTATGGTCTGGGTGGTGGGAGCCCAGTCGAGTCCACGCCCGAATTTGCGGCGGGAATGGGACCAGGGAATATCGCCACTTCCGGCGGAGTGGAGTCGCGACTTGGCGGCGCCAACGGCGGACCCGGTTACTTCAATAAAGCCGCATTCACGACGATACCGGTCATCGGCGCCACACCTGGCGTTCCGGGAACCGGGGGCACGGGCTGGGGCAATGCGGGCCTGGGTCTTCTCCTCGGTCCGGGCCAGTTCAACTGGGATGTTTCGCTGTCGAAAACCACCAAGGTGGGAGGCATACGAGAAGGAGCCACGCTGCAGTTCCGGGCGGAACTCTTCAATGCCTTCAATCACGCCCAGTTCAACGCACCCGGTGTCGGCACCAACAGCCTTTCCACCGGTGCAGGCGTCGACGTGAACAACGCAACCTTCGGGCAGATCACCTCTACATCGGTGAATCCGCGCCTGGTTCAATTCGGGCTGAAGTACATATTCTAAGGAGCGGGGTGTGCGGCCCGGGGGGATTGAGCCGCGCGCCTTTCAGCAAAGCCGAGAATAAATTGGGCTCTCCGCGATCCGAAGCTGGATCAGGAGAGCCCTGATTTTTTAGATCTATCTTTTTTTAGACTTGTCTTTGAGCCGGCGAACGAGTCGCTGTCCGTTCCGTCGCCGCCTTCGTCCGCGGGTCGCCGGTCAACCACGCGAAGCTATGACTTCTTGGCAGCTTCCTGCTCGAGCCGATACTTCTCTCTCGCGGCCTTGAGCAGCGTATCGAACCAATCGAGAACCTCCTGGCGGCTCTGCACGAACGGGTTGGGATCTCCCGGCTTTCGCAATTTGAGCTTGGCCTCCGTCACAAATACATCATTCAGCTGCGGATGGTCCGGCAGGAGCACGCGAACGTTGGGGAGTTTTCGCATCCTCTCCATGCCCTCGATGTAAGTCTTGGTCCACTCCGCCGGGAAATTGAAGCCCGTGCCGCCCAAAGTCAGCGCCTCGTAGGGCTTGCCGTGATCGTACACGGTGTACTCCATGCTCAGGCAGCCTGTGGTGTTGGCCGGAGTCAGATGCAGGTGAATGGTGGTATTGCCCAGCGTGACATCGTCGCCTTCCTTGTACACCAGGTCGGGAGGAATCGTTTCGTAGGGATGCGCTGTCGCGGGCTTTTCGTAGACGTCCCAGTCTCCCGCAGCCATTCCCACGTGCGCGCCCGTGGCCGCTTTCAGCTTTTTTACTCCTGCGCTGTGGTCCGAATGTCCGTGGGTGATCAAAATGTACTTGATGTCGGTCGGATTGAAACCCAGCTTCCGGATGTTGCCCAGCTCGGTTTCTGCCGTGTACTCATAGCCGGAGTCGATCAGGATCAGTCCCTTGTCGGTTTTGATGAGATACATGCTGACCGATTGCGGTCCCACGTAATAGACATTGTCGAAGATCTGAAAGGGCTCTTTGGCCTGCGCCTCCGCCGTGGAAGCGAGCCTCACTCCCTTATTCGCCCAGGGCAACAGATAGTCGTAGTCAACGGCCTTCTTGGGCTGTGCCTCCTGCGCCACGGCCGGAAGCGCAACCGCGCCTATTCCGGCGCATAAACCGGCGACGCAGGCAATCCTGCGAAATTTATTCATGGGTCAAGCCTCCTCTGCTCCTCAACCCCCTTGGGCCTTGGGCTCGCGAAATCTACTGAATGGTACAAGGGGTGTCAAGAAGCATTTGCCCCGACCGAAGAGCGCACGCGCCGAGCACGCGATACCTTGCGGGATCTCCTCGTTCCGCTGGCCACCTTGGTAGCCACACTGGCAACACCCCGGCGACCTTCCCGGACAGAGCTTCGCGGTCGTCACCGTGGGGCGCTGTGCACTTTCTCACGCTCATAATCGGACGTGGACTTCTGCACTGAAACGCACCCCTTATCAAAGAGACGCCCCGTCCGTTTCTGGTATTCGATTGCACGTTTGGACCTTCGATCAACCACTATCTCAATGTCTTGTGAGTAAACTTCTCCGGAATCGACTGTCAGGCTGAGCTGCGCATGCACAATCGAACCAACCGGAGTCGACTTCGGAATCGAGCTAAACGGAGCACACCCGCAAAGCAGTCCGTCGATAGGGCGGCCGCTCGAAATATGAAGCTTGTTATTGAGCACCGCCGACAACCGTCCATCAAAGAGCCGCTGGTAGCTCGGCTGATCTTCAACCGGAACGATATCGACGGGATCGTACTCCCAGTTGATGTAGTGATCCCACGGCATCGTAGTGGACCAGTTCGTTATGACGATGCCCGCGGAAACGTTGGTGCTCAACCGGACCGCAATCAGGTATTTGACGGTTTCGTCCTTAAGGTCCAACACCCGGCTGCTGCAGGTGCCGCCCAGAGGGCTGATATGCAAGCGATTTCGGCGTGCACCAACCTTTCGAGGAAGCCCCTCAATGTAATCAAGTGGAATTCCGGCGGCCAATAAGCGGCGCGCGCATTCATATGAAGCGGAAAATGGCCGAATCATTTGTTGTCTCCTATAGTTCACAAAGATCCTCTAAACCTCAACATCCTCAACGAGGGTTCAACCTGCCTTCTTTTCTTCCTGAATCGCCTTGCACTCGGGGCACTTACCTTCTCCCGTGCCATGGTAAAGGGCTCGCACACCGTATCCCGCCGCGAGTGCGTGGATCTCGGAGCGTATTTCATTCGGCAGTGCCAGACCCTTGCAACCGCCGGTAACCGGGACGGTCCGCAGTCCAATGTGCCGCAGTTTCCATCCGACGTTTTCTGGGCTGACTTCGCGAGCTTCGCCGCGGGCAGCCAGAATCGTGTTGACGCTTGTCGTCAAATCAGTAACAGAAACATTGCTCACTTGGGGATCATGACACTCGGCCAAGAGCGCCTCGAGGACAATCGATTCCAATAGGCTCGACCGGTTGACTTGAATCTCTCGATCGTCTTTTTCGAGATGGGCCAGGATCTGGCCCTGCAATCCTTCGTCGCCCACAACGCAGGCGCCGAGGTCGTATGCTAGTTCTCGCATCGGAGCGGAAAAACCACGAATTTCGAAGCTGGGTTTTGTGATCTTTTGATGATTCACGAGCCGGTACTCCAGCAATTTTGGTTGGAATTCCGACGCGATCCGATCAGCTTCAAACGCATCCAACCGGGGAATATACTCGCCTGAAGGGGGCAAGACGATCTCGAGCGGAAATCCGGCCGCCTCTGGGTCGCGCGGCGCCTGACGCGAGACTACAATTTTTGCGCAGAACGCGTCGACCCATTTCCCCCCGCTAGCGGAGAGAAATCCGCGGCGACTCGAAGTCCGGAGGAGCTGCAGGAGGGGGTACGTGATTGTTGAGACTTCCGTGACGACGGTAGGCTTCAACTGCGTGGGGAATAAACGAAATGCGGCGACAGTCGCTTCCGTGAGGAACAATGTGCGGCGGCATAAGAGATTGATGATCTGAAGGAGCGTGCCAGTGGAAGCCGCTGGAGGGACCGTGATCCAAAGGCAGGGCGCCGCAGGCAGGAACTCGAACAGCCACGTAGCCAGGACATAGAATACGAACGGCG
>JBEKTG010000106.1:0-9214 GCA_049516275.1 Candidatus Acidiferrales bacterium | reverse complement strand
ATGGACCTCGTTGCAGGCGCCAAGCGCGTCATCATCGCCATGGAGCACTCCACCAAGGAGGGCGAGCACAAGATCGTGAAGCTGTGCAACCTGCCCTTTACCGGACTGGGCGTCGTGAACCTGATCGTCACCGAACTGGCCGTGATCGAGGTTACTCCGCAGGGCCTGCTGCTGCGCGAAGTGGCGCCCGGCGTCACTCCCGAGGACGTTCAGAAGGCGACCGAGCCGACGCTGCAGCTCGCGCCGGACCTGCAAACGATCGCGGTCTAAGCGAACACCCGGTTCCTAACGATTTTTGCCGGCACGTGTTACCTTTCGGCTCCGCACGCATGGCGCGGTTGCTGTGCCTGCGGTACCATCAATCATCACCGGAAAATCGCTGGAGAATCGCCCAGGAGACGTGATGGAGCCGCACTCGATTGTCGTGGTGAGCCTGCACAGCCCCAAGGAGCGCGTTTGGGGCGAACTGGTGGACATTTCGAATGCCGGCGTCACCGTGCGGGGCATCGATCTTGGGTCTTTTGATGACTTCGTGAGCCAGGTGCTGCATCCGGAAGGCGACCGCATCGGCCTGCCGACGCTTTTTTTCCCCATGCTGCGCATCGAGCGGATCGCCCTCGACGAGCCGCGCGGCTCCATTCCCTCGATGGCGGAAATGTTCGCAAAAAAAGTAGGCCGCTCGCTCGAGGACTATCTGGGGCAGTTCGCCTGAGCGCCTCTTCGGCAGCCGGTCCGGAAAGAACATGAAGAGCCGCATTCTGACGGTCCCCAACCAGCTCACGTTCCTGCGTCTCGCGTTCCTTCCGTTTTTTATCATCGCGATCAAGTACGACGACTACCGCGTGGCGCTCGCGATTTTTCTGGTGGCGGGATTAACCGACGGCCTCGATGGCCTGCTCGCCCGCGAATTGAATCAGAGAACGCCGCTCGGCGCTTATCTCGATCCCATTGCCGACAAATTGCTGCTCTCATCGTCCTATTTCGTGCTGGCGCTGACGGGCAAGATTGCCTGGTGGCTCGCGATCCTTGTCCTCGGGCGCGACGTTCTGCTTCTGGTCGCCTGCGCCACGATCCTTCTCACCATCGGCTACCGCCCCTTCCCCCCCAGCGTGTGGGGAAAGGCCACCACATTCTTCGAGCTATCGCTGATCTTCCTGGTTCTGGTGCTGGCCGTCTGGAACAACAATTTCCTGTGGTTTCTACGAAACATTTGCCCGTATTTTGTCGCGACCTTCGTGATCGTATCCGGACTGCACTACAGCATCACCGTGTCCCGCCAGCTCCATGCGGGCTCCTGATCCAATCCCAATCATCCCCCTTCATCCCGTCTCCGATGGCAATTCAAATCGACCCTGTTGTATGCTCGCCGCATATCGCATGCCGAATCGCATCGTTGGCCTTATCGTTAACCTTATCGTTGGACTTATCCTCGCAGTCGTCGCGCTTACTGCCATGCCGCTTCGATCTTTGCTGTTTGCCGGTTCGCGGCACGATGAAAAAGCGCCCCCGGACCTTTCCGGCGTCTGGATGGAGCGCCAGGCCGTCGATACACTGGGCGGCGGTGAACCTCCGATGCGCCCGGCTACTGAAGCCGCATACCGGGCGGCGAAGCCCGGTTACGGCCCTCATGCAACGGTCGATTCGCAGGATCCCACTTTGAGCTGCTTTCCTCCAGGGGTCCCGCGCATCATGCTGCTGCCTTTTCCCATGCAGATCGTCCAGACGCGCGACGAAACGCTCCTGATCTTCGAATACGATCACTTCGTTCGCCAGATCTATATGAATCGCAAGCTGCATCCCAAAAATCTCGATTCCACATGGATGGGAGATTCCATCGGCCGCTGGGACGGCGATACCCTGGTTGTCGACACGGCCGGCCTGAACGAAAAGACGTGGCTCGATCAGTCGGGCCACCCGCACTCCAGCGCGCTCCATGTGATCGAGCGCATCCGGCGCATCGACCACAACACGCTTGTGGACGACATAACCATCGACGATCCCCAGGCGTACACAAGAAGCTGGACCGGACGTCAAACGTTTGTCTCGAAGCCGGGCTGGCATCTTGAGGAGTATGTCTGCGCCGACAATATCAATTTTCTCGAATACCACCGAAAGGAGGTCGGAGGCAGCAAATAGCGCAGGCAGGCGATCTGCGGAAACGCGCGACAGGAGCACAACAGGACTCTCCTCCTAAATCCTATGCAGTGGGTAAAGAGATATTTCGCGGAGGTGCTCGCGATTCTGGCGATGGCCGGAGTGGTTGTTTTGCTTGCGGCGCTCCAGTACCGGTGGACTGGCCAGATCAGCGGGATTGAGCAAAATCAGATGGAAGGCGCGCTCGATACGGCCGTCAAGCATTTCGGACAGGAATTTTCCTTCGATTTTGAGCGGCTTTGCGAAAGCTTCGAACTCACTCCCGACGCTTCGCCCAACGCTTTCGACGCCAAGCTCCTCAATCGCTATACCTCCTGGATCAAAACCAGTTCCCAGCCCGGCCTGCTTGCCGGCTTGTATATCTGGAAGACGCAGGATGGCCGGAATGCTTCGCTCGAATCGCTCGGTTTGGACAGCAGGCGATTCGAAGAAATCGCCTGGCCGGAAAAGTTCGGCTCCCTCGCGGTGTACCTGAACCATCAGGCGGAGCGGCTTGCCGCGCCGGTCCCGGATCGCGAGGCCTCCTACTACCCGTGGATTTTTTACCGGGATTCGGCCCTGCTCGTTCGCCCGCTCTTCGTGATTTCGCCCGAAGGGGGCACGGGACCGAGTGGAAATGACTCGGCGGCGAACGCCGAGCCAGTGGGTTTTCTGATCGTCGAGTTGAATAGCGATTTTTTGAGACGCGTGTACTTTCCCGAATTGGTGGAGCGGCATTTCGGAAAACTCGATTTTGCGATCGCCGTCCGAAGCCCGCAAGCCCTGGCCCAGCCAGTATATTTGTCGGACACCAGCTTCCCTTCCTCGGCGCAGTCGCCGGATGCGGCATTGAACCTGTTCGATTCCGTGGCGGAAGAAGCGCGCCGGCGCGGGCGGCCCTCCGTGCGCGCCAGCGATCCCTCGATGCAGTGGCAACTGGTGGCGCAGCATCGTTCGGGATCCCTGGAGGCGGCCGTCGGATCGTGGCGCCGGCGGAATTTCGCGATCAGCCTGGGATTGCTGGCGGTGCTGGCCGGTTCGTTGGTTTTGATCTTTCTGGTGGCGCGCCGTGCCGAACGGTTCGCCAAGTTGCAGATGGAGTTTGTAGCCGGAGTCTCGCACGAGCTGTGCACGCCATTGGCGGTCATCAATTCCGCCGTCGAGAACCTGGCCGACGGCGTCGTCGATAATCCCGCGCAGGTTCAGGAATACGCGGGAATCCTCCGGGAGCAGGGTGTGCGGCTCGAACGATTGCTCGACCAGGTATTATTATTCGCATCGGCTAGATTCAACGGCTCGAAACACGAATTCGGGACCCTTCACGTGGGTCCCCTTGTCGAACAGAGCGTAGCCTTATCGGAGCCTGTGCTGCGCGACGCAGGATTCGTCGTCGAAACGTCGGTGAATGCGGATTTGCCCGCCGTGGTTGCGGATCCCGCCACTGTAAGCAAGTGTCTTGAGAATCTGATCAGCAACGCCATCAAATATTCGGGCCCGAAACGCTCGCTGGCGGTTCGCGCCGTGGCGGTTCATGAACGATCGCGCACCGAAGTGCAGGTCAGCGTTGCCGACAGCGGTATCGGGATTTCGCCGGCGGATTTGCCGCACATTTTCGAACCGTTTTACCGCGTGCAATCCGTTCGAGAGGGGCATTCCCGCGGCGTGGGCCTCGGTCTTCACCTCGTGGAGCAAATGATGGAAGCGATGGGCGGCCGGGTAAGCGTTACGAGCGCCCTGGGGCAAGGCTCGTGTTTCGTGCTGCATTTCCGGGCGGCGCTTTCCGGAGAGCAAAGTCAGCAGCAGCCGGAATCCTCCGCTCAACTCCGGCGCCAAATTCCCGGCGGATAGCGGGTGGACATGGATGCGTGGGTATGGATGCAAGGATACTGATCGTCGAAGATGAACCCGGTCTAGTCACCGCGCTGCGAGACCGCTTGAAAAAAGAGGGATACGCCGTGACCGTCGCGAAGGATGGCACGGCAGGATTTGACCTTGCCTCCCGGGAGCGGTTCGACCTGATCATCCTGGACCTCATGCTGCCGGGCCAAAGTGGCTTGACCATCTGCCAAAAGCTGCGGCAGAAAGGGTCTGCCGTTCCCATACTGATGCTCACCGCGCGGCGCCAAACCATGGATAAAGTCGTAGGACTCCGAACCGGCGCGGACGACTACCTCACCAAGCCATTCAAGATGGCCGAACTTCTGGCGCGAATTGACGCGCTGCTCCGCCGCGCTGGACACACGGCCTCCGCCGGCAGCTCACTCTATGAACGAGGCTCCGTCCGGATCGATCTAAAGAGAACCGAAGTGACGCGCGAAGGCCATGTGGTTCCGTTGTCCGCCAAGGAATTTCAGTTGCTCGCTTATTTTGTGGAGCGTCCCGGCGAAACGCTTTCTCGCGAAGTGCTTCTGCGCGAGGTATGGGGCTATGACGCGACGCCTTCCACACGCACCGTGGATGTGCATGTCGCCTGGCTCCGGCAGAAACTGGAGAAAGATCCCAAGGATCCCCAGCTGATTCGAACCGTCGTGGGATTGGGCTATCGATTCGCGGATTAGACGCTGTTAAATCCGTGTTAAGAACATTTAACGCCCATTTTACGGCCTATTTGAAGTAACAGCGTCTATAATCCCCCTCACATTGAAAGGTGATGAATAGCACAGTTTTTGGTTCATCTTTATGTGCATGATTGCGCGAGTGGATTTGATTTCCTTGCGCCTGAAATAGAGGGGCCCGATGAACGTGACGAAAAGCCGCATGATGCTTCTGATGGGAATCGCCATACTGATGCTCGCGAAGGCCGGATCGGCGCAGGCCCCTGGCTTTCAACCTGTGGGCACCGTTCACCAGGTTATGGTCGGGATGGTGGCGCCCGCGTCGGACGTGATTTTCGCCGTGCCGAATCGTGCTCCCAAAGACGATAAGGAATGGACATCCGTGCAGAACAGCGCGCTGATTCTGGCCGAGGTCGGGAACCTGCTGATGATCCCGGGCCGCGCGAAAGACACGGGCGACTGGATGAAGTTCGCCAAGGCCCTGCGCGACGCCGGTTCCGAGGCCTTCAAGGCCGCCAATGACAAGGACGCCAAGGCGCTCGAAACCATCGGCGACAAAATCGACGACACCTGTGAAACGTGCCACGCGAAATATCTACCCAAGCCGCCTCAGTAGCGGTAGAGTTTCGCGGACGCGAAGTTTCTTTCGGGTTGCAGTGGATTGAGTATCGGCCAAGTAAGAAGAACAGTTGGATGAAAGGTGCGCATGGGCTTTTCTCTATGGCTGCAGCGTAACGCGTTCGTCGTTTGGGTGAACGGCTCGGTGGTAACGGCGTCGTCGCTTGAAATCATCCATTACGTGGGCTTCTTCCTGCTCGTCGGCGCCACGGCGATCATGGATTTGCGCGTCATGGGTGTCGCGGCAAAGCGCCAGTCGGCAACACAGCTCGCCGAGCAGGTTTTTCCCTGGATGTGGACTGGGTTGGTGCTCGCCACGATTTCTGGCTTCCTGATGTACGCCTCCGACGCCACGGAATATCTTCACAATTCCGTCTTTCACCACAAGCTGTACCTGTGCGTGCTGGGGATCATCTTCGCCGTGATCGTCCGGCGAAACGTGCCGAAATGGGACAAGCTGCCTGCCATCCCTGGTATCGCAAAGCTTATCGCTCTTGTTTCTCTGGTGCTGTGGGTAGCCACGATTTTGTGGGGAGTCGACGTTCCCGCTCTCACGGGTGTGGGCTAGAAACAGAATTAGCAGCGCAGCGTAATCACTTCGAGGTGTTTGCGAATGCACCAATTCATCATTAATTTTGCCCGCTGGGTTCAGGGTACCCACCTGGGCGTCGGAATTCTTGAGTCAACGTGGGCATTCCCCTATGTGCAGCTTACGCACTTCACGGGCCTGTCCATCTTTATCGGCACGAATCTGGCCCTCGATCTTCGGATGATGGGCATCGGCAACAAGAATCAAACGGCCGCGCAACTCTCGGATTCCGTGTTTGCCTGGAATTGGGTAGGTTTCGTCATCGCAATAACCGGCGGCTTCATGCTCTTCTCCACCGCGGCGCTCACCTACGTGGCCAACCCCTCTTTCGACGTGAAGCTCAGCATGCTCATTCCCACGGCCCTGATTGTGCACATCTTCAACCAGCAAAAGGTGCGCACCTGGGGCCAAACGCCTGAGACGCCTGGCATCGCCAAGCTGGCGGGCTTAGTGGAATTGCTGCTGTGGCTGTCGGTGGTGAGCGCCGCCGTCTTGATTCCGTACTTCGCGGCCGAACCCTAGGTCGCCGGAAGCCGATAGAGAACGTATGCCATTAAGAGCAAGAGAATCGGGTATCGCGGCATGGGTACTTCCGCTGATTTTTGCCGCTATCGTCGTGTTCCCCAGCGCGGCATTCCCGCATCACGGGACGGTCGGCTACGATTTCACGAAAACCATCACGTTGCATGGCACGGCCACCAGCTTCGACTGGGTGAATCCGCATTGCCTTCTGCATATGGACGTGAAGGACGCCGGCAGCGTCCAGCGCTGGACTCTCGAAATGTCCCCTCCCTCCATGCTGTCCCGTAAGGGCTGGACCAAAGATTCCTTCAGGCCGGGAGACGACGTCACCATCGACACTCACCCCGCGCGAAATGGGATCCCCATTGGCATCAGTTCCGGCAATTCTTACGTCTTAAGAGCTGTGGTGAACGGCAAAGCTCTCCCCGTTCAATAAAACAAATCATAAAAGGGACCAGATGAAGGCCAACCGAAACCCGGGGACACTCTGCGCACTCTCGCCGCTGCGACTCTGCGAAAACCTGCCGCTCCCTCCGCCGTCAGCGATGGCGAACGCCGGACGCCCTGTTCTCCTACTTGTGCTTCTTGCCTGTCTCGCCACGATTTCCTGGGCAGCCGCCACCGGCAGCATGTCCGGCACGATCAAGGACCCCAGCGGTTCGGTGATTCCCGGCGCCAGCCTGGTTCTGGCCAACCTCGACCTCACGACGCAATACAAAGCCTCCACGGACGAGCAGGGGCTCTATTCGTTCCCCAGCCTGCCGGTAGGTCGCTACGAGTTGACCATCGAAGCCGCGGGATTCAAGACCGTCCGTAAAACGGGACTCGTGATCGATACCGACGCGGCCCTCAAGGTGGATGCCACGCTTGAAATTGGCCAGCAGTCCGAGACCGTCACCGTGGCCGCCACCGCCGCCACCACCGAAGCGCAAGTCGACACCGTGGCCACTCACCTGGGCGAGCTTGTTACCGGCTCGCAGATGACTTCCCTTCCCTTGAACGGCCGCAGTTACACGGATCTGCTCTCCATCCAGCCTGGCGTCATCCCGGTCACTACCCTACAGCCGAACTCCGTGATCATGGCGGGCGTCACCGGAACGATTTCTCCCTCCGGCGATTTGAATCCCGGCAACCAGTCCATCGACGGGCAGCGCGAATCGGCGAATGGTTTCATAGTGAATGGCGTCGACGTCCAGGAGCACATGAACGGCGGCACCTCCATCATCCCCAACCTCGATTCCATCGACGAATTTCGCGTCCTGACGAACAACTTCGATCCGGAGTATGGCAATTACAACGGCGGGATGGTAACGGTGGTCACCAAGTCCGGCAGCGACACCTTTCACGGGAATGCGTTCGAATTCCTGCGCAACACTGCGCTCGACGCGCGCGGCTATTTCGATCCCACTCGCCCCACGTTCCGCCAGAACCAGTTTGGCGGCACCTTCGGCGGCCCGGTCAAGCGCCAGAAGATTTATTTCTTCTCCGATTATCAGGGCACGCGCACCACCCAGGGAATTCCGACCGGCAATATAACGGTGCCGTCCATGCAGGACCGCACGGGCAACCTGTCAGACCTTGGAGCCGGCGCATTTTCCACCACGACATTTCAGAATGGACAGAACGTGACCACCCCCGCCACGGTCTCGGACGGCGGCTATCTCGCAAGCCTGCTCTCGCAAAAGCTGGGATACGCGGTTTCCCCCGGCGAAAGCTATTACACCGCCGGCTGCACGAGTTCTTCGCAGTGCGTTTTTCCCAACGCGATGATTCCCCAGCGCGCCTGGTCGGCTCCGGCGGTAAATTTGCTGCCTTACATTCCCACGCCCAACGTGAGCGCGAACCAGTTTGCCACGTCGGCCTATTCGCAGATCGTGCGCGACGACAAAGTCTCCGGCCGCATCGACGTCAACACCGTCCGCTGGGGCCAGATTTCGTCCTACTATTTTTTTGACGACTACCGCTTGGACGATCCCTATCCCGGGCAGCAGGGTGGCGCGAGCATCCCCGGATTTGACGCGCTGAACTCCGGCCGCGCGCAATTACTCAGCCTCGGAGACACGAAGGTTTTCGGCTCGAATACCGTGAACGAATTCCGCATCGGTCTGCTTCGCAACACCAACGTGATCGGCCAGCCCAAGGGCGGCCTCGGCGTCACCCTCGCGTCTCAGGGATTTCTTACCGGTGCGGGAACGCAGGGCATCGTCGTGCAGGCGCCCCAGTTCGAAGGCGTCATGAACATCACCTTCCCGACTTTTGTGATGGGCGTGCCCATCACCAATGTAAGCCAGGAGAACAACACGCTCTATCTGGGCGACACCGTCACCAAAGTAGTGGGAGCGCACACCCTCAAGTTCGGCGCGCAGTTTCATTACGACCAGGTAAACGAGCACCCGAACGCCACCTTCAACGGCACTTTTAACATCAGCGGCAGCGAAACCGGCGTCGCTTTTGCGGACTTCCTCATCGGCGTCCCCAGCAACTTCACGCAGTCATCGGGCGAGCCGTTCTACATGCGCAACCGCTACGAAGGGCTCTTCGGCCAGGACAGCTGGCATGCCAGAAGCGACCTGACTTTTAATTTCGGCTTGCGCTGGGACTTCATCTTGCCGTGGTGGGAAAAGTACAATCAGCTGCAGACGATCATACCGGGCCGCCAGTCGGTTCTCTATCCCGGGGCGCCCGGCGGACTCGTTGTCCCCGGCGATCCGGGAATTCCGCCCACCATTTCGCCGGCCAAACTCGTCAACCCGGCCCCGCGGATCGGCCTTGCCTATTCGCCGAATTACGATCATGG
>JBEKTG010000105.1:0-9217 GCA_049516275.1 Candidatus Acidiferrales bacterium | reverse complement strand
GTAAAACGGGCGCCCACGCTGGCGGCCTCGGGCATCTCGATGAACAACCCGCCCCGGCTCACGTCTGTAACGCTTGCCCAAATCTTTCGCGACTGCCACTGAATTTCTGCTTTCGCCTGAAACTGAAAGCGCGCAAATTCGCGGCGCAGGCGGCGCGTGAGTTCACGACGGGGGATGGGGTTCACGAGATTTCTCCTTGAGAAGGAGAATGCCTGCTCCCAGCTAAAGCGCCAATAGTACGGCGGTACAGTTCAGGGCGTTGGAACCTTGATTAGGCCTGATTCTTAAGGGCTTACGCGAACTGATTCATCGGCTCTTCGCCTTTGCGTCCGCGACGCGAATAATGATTCGCTTTCCAAGGGCTCGTGCCGCACGCGTAATCGTGTCGAGCGTTACCGAGGCGTTCTTGGGGTCGAGCAAGCGGTCGAGTTGCGAACGGCTGGTGCGAAGTTGCTTTGCCATGGCTTGCTTCGTCTTTTGCTGTTGCTGCATGGCTTGTTCCAGCTGCCAGGCGAGAACTCGCTTGATGGCGACGGCTTCGGTTTCTTGGCGAATTCCTTCTTCTTCGAGGAAGCTATCGAACGTCGAACCGCTATGGTCGATCCGTTTGCGTAAGTTCTTGGTTTTCATCGGAGCCCCCGCTGGTGTTTACGTTTGTTGTTCCGCGCCAGGTCCAGGCCTTCCTCTGGTGTCTTTTGCGTTTTTTTCATAAATCCGTGCAGCAAAACCATGCGTCCCGCCTTATCAATATAGAAAAGAACTCTGGCAATGCGATTATGGGCCAGACTCGTCCGCACTTCGTAGATGCCGCCGGCGAGAGGTCTGCAGACCGGCATTCCGACTGGCCAGCCGAACTCGACGGTCTTGATGTCCTCCCCGATTCGTTTCCGGTCATCCTCTGGCAAATTCTTCAGCCACTCCCGAACGGGTTCACCACCGAGGTCCGTCTGGAAGAAGATCGCAGGGATGCGTTTGCCTTCCTGTTCACTTGTTCTCGCTGGGGCGTGTTTGGATATCTCGTTCCGCTTGCCCACAAGGCAATTGTACCACATAAGGTACATTAGGGGAGCGTGAGAAACTGCGAGGAAGGATCGTCAGTGGGAGTTGGTGCCGCCGAGTTCGCGGACGATGTCGCCTACGAAGCCTTTGGCGTCGCCGAAGAGCATGAGGGTCTTGTCGAAATAGTAGAGCGGGTTGTCGATGCCGGCGAAGCCGGGGTTCATGCTGCGCTTGATCACCATCACGGTGCGTGCCTTGTCCACGTCGAGGATCGGCATGCCGTAGATGGGGCTCGAAGTGTCGCTGCGAGCCGCAGGGTTGGTTACGTCGTTCGCGCCGATGATCAGTGCGACATCCGTTTGCGGGAGGTCCGAGTTCATGTCGTCCATTTCGATGAGGCGGTCGTAGGGGATGTCGGCCTCCGCGAGCAGGACGTTCATATGCCCGGGCATGCGGCCCGCGACGGGGTGAATGCCGAAGCGCACGTCGACGCCGCGCTTGGTGAGCGCGTCGTAGAGTTCGCGAACTTTGTGCTGCGCCTGCGCGACGGCCATGCCGTAGCCGGGGACGATGGCGACTTTGCTGGCGGCGGCGAGAATGCCTGCCGCTTCTTCGGCGCTCGCGCTGCGTACAGTCCGCGCTTCTTCGGCGGCCGCGGAGGAAGTCTGCACCTGGCCGAACGCGCCGAACATTACGTTCGTAAACGACCGGTTCATCGCCTTGCACATGATCACTGAGAGAATGAATCCGGAGGAACCGTCGAGCGCGCCCGCCACCACGAGCACTTTGCTATTGAGCACGAAACCGAGCAGCGCGGCGGAGAAGCCCGCGTAGGAGTTCAAGAGCGAAATCACGGTGGGCATATCCGCGCCGCCGATCGGAGTTACCAGGAGCACTCCGAAGAGAAGCGCCACGACGACCATGATGGGGAAGAGAACGCTGTTGGATGGGTTCACTACCAGCGCGACGGCCAGCAGCAGCGCCCCGGCCAGCACCGAGAGGCTGACGATGTTCTGCCCTTTGTAAACGATGGGGCGCTGCGGAAGAATTTCCTGCAGTTTTCCGGCGGCGATCACGCTGCCGGTGAACGTGAGCGACCCGATGATCACTTCGAGACCGATCTCGCCCATGCCGAATCGCGTGAGGTGCCCCACGCCCACGTAATATTCGGCGATGCCGATCATCGCGGCGGAAAGCGCGCCGAACGCGTGGCTTAGCGCGGTCCGCTGCGGTACGGCGGTCATCTGCACCATGCCGAGGGGGATGCCGACGGCGGCGCCGATAATCAGCGAAATGACGATCCACTTGTATTGCGTCAATTCGGGATTGGAAAGCGTGGCAATCACCGCGAGGGCCGCGGCAATCTCGCCGACGAGCACTCCGCGGCGCGCCGTGGTCGGCGAGCTGAGCCACTTGATCGACAGAATGAAGAAAACCGTGGCGACGATGTACGCCGAATCGATCAGCTGCTGAACGAGCGCGGGGTTCATGGTTTTTTGGGCTGCTTGCCGGTCTTGAACATGCGCAGCATGCGGTCGGTGATGAAGAAGCCGCCGACCATGTTGCTGAAGGAAGCAGCCACGGCGATGAGGCCGAGGATCGTCGAAAGCCGCGTCTCGTGGCGGCCCGCGATGATAATCGCGGCGATCACGACGATGGCGTCGAGCGCGTTGGTGAGCGACATCAGCGGCGTGTGCAGCAGCGGCGAGACGCGCTTGATCAATTCGAAGCCGACAAATCCCGCCAGGATGAAAACGTAAAGGTTCGAGAGAAAGTCCGACGGCACAGTTTCCTCCTTAAGACTGAGGCACGAGCGTTGGCAACTGGAAAAATTCGCGGACCCGCGGCTGCACGATTTCGCCGCCGCGCGTGAGCGAAGTCTCCCGGATGATGTCGTCCTGCAGGTTCAGGTCGAGCTGCCCCTTCTTCACCAGCAGAAGCAGAAAAGCGGTCAGGTTGCGCGCATACATCTGGCTCGCGTGAAAGGGCACGGTGCTGGCGAGGTTGATGCGGCCGATGATGGTGACGCCGTCTGCGCTGATGATTTCTTCGGCGCGTGTGAGCTCGCAATTGCCGCCGCGCTCGGCGGCCAGGTCGACGATCACCGAGCCCGGCTGCATCCCCTGCACCATTTGCGTGGTCACCAGCACAGGTGATTTTTTCCCGGGCACCACGGCGGCGGTGATCACCACGTCGCTTTCGGCGACTACCCGGCCCAGAAGTTCGCGCTGGCGGGCGTAGAAGGTTTCGTCCTGGGCGGTGGCGTAGCCGCGAGCGTCCTGCGCGTCCTTGGCTTCGATGGGAAGTTCGACGAAGCGTCCACCGAGGCTCTGCACCTGCTCCTTTACGGCCGGCCGCAGATCGTACGCCGAAACTACCGCGCCGAGGCGCTTGGCGGTGGCGATTGCTTGCAGCCCCGCGACGCCGCAGCCGATGATGAGCACGCGCGCCGGCGTGATGGTGCCCGCGGCGGTGGTCATCATGGGATAAAGCTTGGGCAGCGTGTCGGCGGCGATGATTACGGATTTGTAGCCGCACACGGTGGCCATGGAGGAAAGCGCGTCCATCGACTGCGCGCGCGTGGTGCGCGGCATCAGCTCGACGGCAAAGGAATTGGCGCCGGTAGCGGCGATCTCCTCGACGATTTCCTTCGAGCCGAACGGGCGAAGAAAACCGATGAGCAGCTGGTTGCGCCGCAACAGAGGAATATCGGCTTTGCCGGTGCGGTCGTTCGAGCCGTAGCAGAGAACCTGCGTGATGATATCGGCCTGGGCGAAGACGGCGGCGCGGTCGGGAAGAATCTTGGCGCCTTTTTCCGTGTAAGCGGAGTCGGGAAAGCCGGCTTCCACGCCCGCCCCCCGTTCGATCACAACTTCGATGCCCGCTTTGGCGAGGTTGGGAATTACAAGCGGCACCAATGCCACGCGCCGCTCTCCGGGGAAACTCTCTTTTGGAACGCCGACGATCACGAGGTCCTCTCCCGTGTTGCTTCTATTGCTTTCGTCGTCGCGGTGCGCATGGCTCAAGACCACGGCGTGGCCTGCACGGCTCGCGCGTCGAAATGCTCAGGGCCCGATGAGACCGGATTCGTTCACGTAGCTGTTCAGCTGTTGGCAGCGGCGCGGGGTGGGTGTCTCGTCCGAAGCGCTAAAAGGCCGACATATAATTGCGGCGCACGAAAATGAGCCCAAGCCCGGAACCTCCGTCCAAGGCCCCTCATTCTATATAGAACTTCTCACATGTCCACTGATTGTTTGGAAGAGCATCGATGGCTGAGCGGGCTTTGGCGGTGTAACGGTTTGCATCATCCGCGGGTTTGCCCTGCGAAAATGGTGCGAACAAGGTAAAATGAACGCTTCCGGAGGGAACCATGTTGCGGCTGGGGATGATCGGATGGCGGGGTATGGTCGGCAGCGTCCTGATGCAGAGGATGCGCGAGGAAAACGATTTTCACGGCATCGATGCTACTTTCTTTTCCACGTCGAGCATTGGCGGCGCGGCTCCGAAAGAGGCGAGTAACGGCGGCGGCCTGAAGGACGCGATGGATCTGC
This sequence comes from Candidatus Acidiferrales bacterium, assembly GCA_049516275.1. Taxonomy (GTDB): domain Bacteria; phylum Acidobacteriota; class Terriglobia; order Acidiferrales; family UBA7541; genus Palsa-295. Next base: position 4,667 of record JBEKTG010000105.1, on the reverse strand, counting down.
GCGAACTCGCGAAGAGCGACGTGCTGATCAGTTGCCAGGGCGGGGAATACACCACCGAGATCTACGCACCGCTGCGCAAGAGCGGGTGGAACGGCTACTGGATCGATGCGGCGTCCACGCTGCGCATGAGCGACGATGCCGCGATCATTCTCGATCCGGTGAACGCCGACGTGATTCATGGAGTCCTGGCGCGCGGCCTGCGCACGTTTGCGGGCGGGAACTGCACCGTGAGCCTGATGCTGATGGCCGTGAGCGGTCTATTCAACGCGGGGCTGGTCGAATGGATCACTACCATGACGTATCAGGCAGCTTCCGGAGCGGGCGCGGCAAAAATGCTCGAGTTGGTGAAACAGATGGAACGCCTGACCGATGTCACGCGCGCCACGCCTTCCGAGAATGCGCTCGAAGTGGACCGCATGGTGACTCAGGCACAGCGCGATTCGAAATTGCCCGTACAGGAAATTGGCGCGCCGCTCGCCGGCAGCCTGATCCCCTGGATCGACAAAGAAATGCCTGGCGGCCAAACCCGCGAGGAATGGAAGGGCATGGCCGAAACAAACAAAATTCTGGGGCTCTCGCCGGCGGTGCCCGTCGACGGTATCTGCGTGCGCGTCGGAACGATGCGGTGCCATAGCCAGGGCCTCTGCATCAAACTGAAGAAAGACGTGCCGCTGGCGGAGATCGAACAGATCCTGGCGGGCAGCAACCCCTGGGTGCGCGTTATTCCAAACAACAAGGAGTCGTCGGCGCGTTGTCTCACCCCGACGGCTGTCTCGGGCACGCTGAATGTGCCGATCGGGCGCATCCACAAACTGAACCTTGGGCCCGAGTTCGTTGGCGCATTCACCGTGGGCGATCAGCTGTTGTGGGGCGCGGCGGAACCGCTGCGAAGAATGTTGAATATTCTCAGGGAGCATAGAGGCGGACAAAGAGGAACTTGAGGAAGTAGAGGAGATCAGCCGGCGCGACGCACAGCTAATCGTACCCGAGCGTACATACTTCCTTAATTCCTCATTGCGGCGGGAGGAATTGTGATTTCTCGCCGAGTCTGTCTCCCCTGCGTCCTCTGTCTCTTTGCCTCTCACGTTGTGTAGTCCTGATTTTTCAGTGCGGCTTCTGTTTCGTTTATGCGGATTTCGGCTAGCTCCGCGATGAGGTTGCCCGCCCATCGATATACGTTGTGTTCCTTCACGAAGCGGCGCATGCGCTTCATGCGGTCGTGTTTTTCTTCCGGATCCATCTCAAGGGCCAGCCGGATCGAGTCGGCCAGCTGCTCGGTGTCGTAGGGGTTCACAAAAATTGCATCGCGGAGTTCGCGGGCGGCGCCGGTAAACTGGCTCAGGATGAGCGCTCCGCCTTCGTCTTCGCGGGCGGCCACAAATTCCTTGGCTACCAGATTCATGCCGTCATGCAGCGAAGTGACCATGCAGAAGTCGGCTGCACGGTAGTACGGCTGGATTTCGTTGTGGTTGTGGTGCCGAGCAAGCATGACGATGGGCTTCCACTCGCTTGTCTGGAAGCGCGCGTTGATGCGGTTGGCGGCGGCTTCCACTTCGCGCACCAGATTGTCGTAGCGCGGAATATTGGTTCGGCTGGGCGCGCCGACCTGAACGAACGTGAATTGCTTGCGATACGCCGGATATTTCTCCAGAAAGCGCTCGACTCCTCGAAAGCGCTCGACAATACCCTTTGTATAATCGATGCGGTCCACGCCGATTCCGAGAAAGCTGGCTTTCACTCCCAGATTCTTCAGAAGCGAGGCGCGCAATTCGTAGGGAGAAATGGCGTCTCCGATTTCGCTTTGGGATTCTCGGAAATCCACGCTGATGGGGAAGGGCCGCACCAGCGTTGTCTGGTTTTTGCGCTTCACCGCAAAGCGTTCCCATTCGATCCGCGATTCGAGCGCGGCGTCCACGGTCTCAAGGAAATTGTTGCAGTGCGCCTGGATGTGAAAACCGACGATATCGGCGCCCAGAAGGCCGTCAAGAAGCTCGCGCTGCCAGGGGCAGATGCGGAACGCCTCCGGGTTGGGCCAGGGGATGTGCCAGAAGATCGCAATGCGCACGTCGGGGCGCGCTTCCTTGATCATGCGCGGAAGCAGCGCGAAGTGATAATCCTGCACGAGCAGCAGCGCGTGCTCGATGCCCGCCATTTCGGCGATGACGGCGTCGGCAAACTTGCGGTTCGCGTCCTGGTAGCTCTGCCAGTCGGAGGACCGGAAAATCGGCCGCGTGTGCGCGATGTGACAAAGCGGCCAAAGCCCCTCGTTGGAGAATCCGTAGTAGTAGCCCTCTTCTTCTTTCTTGGTGAGCCACACGCGCCGCAGCGTGTATTCGGGATTGTCGGGCGGAACGCGAAGGTGATCGCGCTCATCCACCGTCTCCTTGTCGGCGTCGCCCGATCCTGAAGCGATCCAGGTGCCGTCGCATGCGCGAAGAATGGGCTCTAGCGCGGTCACCAGGCCGCTCGCCGGCACCAGTGCCTCGATATTCTTCCCGCGATGCACGTGCATATAGGGTTCCCGGTTGGAAACAACGAAGAGCGAGCCGAACGGGCGGCTCTGAATGCTCACGCGCAGGCGCTCGGCAGTCCACATCGATTCGCCCGTCTCGCGAAGCCGGGCCTCCTCTTCCGCGGAGGCTCGCGCTTCCGACAAGCTTTTCGCGAGATTTACCACCTCCTGCGAAAAGGGCGCGAGAAAATCTTCGTTGGGCAACTTCGGGCGCGGGCCCACGCGGCCCACGCGCACATCCTTCATCCATTGCGCGGTGCGCGAAATGGGCAGGATGATCGTCCAACGGATGATCAGCACGGTGATAAAGACGATCAGCAGCACCTGCGCCACCACGCGCCACACTGTGTCGCGCCAGATGCGGTCGCTCTGCGCCTCGATGTAACTGGCGTCGTGGAAGATCGCGAGCACGCCGGCGAACTCGCCGTCCTTGTGCAGGGGAATGTAATACGTGTGCATGGGCTTGCCACCCAGAGTCACGAACTCTCCCACGCCTTCCGGATCCGATTTCAGCCGATCCAGCGGAATCGGCGGCGGAGTAAGACGGGTGACCAGCGTAGAGCTTTCTGCGAGGACTTTCCCTTGCGCGTCGTAGATCACTACGCCGGCAAGCTGTTCCCGATTGCCGTAGCGTTCGACGGTTCGCCGAAGCTGCGGCACGGAACTTTTCTGCAGGGCCGGTTCAACGATTTCCTGCAGGCTTTCGGCGAGGATTTCAGCTCGGCGTTGCAGGTCGGCGCGCAGCCCGCGCTTTTCCGAACGCACCTGGTTTCGGGAGATGAAAAATGTGACCAGGGTGATCCCGACAACCAGGAACAGGATCAGACGCAGGCTTAGTCTCACGATAGCGCTCCGGGCCCTAGACGCCGAGGCGGCAATTGCAGCGGGAAGTGGCCCCGGACCCCTGAGCCCAATTGCGTGTAGCCTGAAGTAATAGCATCATGCAGTGGCGTCCGCAATGCTTTGAATGCGGATGAGGTTCTTCACGGTGTCCAGCGTGCCGGTAACGGTTACCTGCTTGTCTTCAAATCTGCTCGCGGCAGTTTGGTCGTCGAGCTGGTAGAGCGTGTGCGTTTTGGCATCGTTCAGCACGAATTGATCACCGTTTCGCATGACGGTTCCGGTGAATTTGCGGATGTGCGCGGGCGGTTCCTTCTGTCCGTTGCCCAAAGCCGAAGACGACTCCGTCGGGCGAGCAGGTACTGCGCCTATCCCGAGAAGTACCGCCGCAATCGTGAGTGCCTGCAACAGTCGCACCCACGAAGCTTATCGGGTAACCTCCCTTGCCGGAATCGGGTGAAACGGGTAGCTGGGCTTTCGCCAAAAACCGCTCCTTGACGCGAGAATAACCCGTCGAGTAGGCTTTGAGCATGGGATCAGTGGCCATGGATCAGCGAGTCTACGAGGCTTGTCGTTGTACAAGCTTGGTCTGGCTCGGGCCTTCGATCCGGTGATCTGATAAGAGCCAACTGGATTTAGAGCCCGCTGCCGGCAGAATTCTGGCGAGCGGGTTTTTTTATTTTCAGGAATCATGGGACGACCAGAAAGACGACCGGGAAAATGACAGCCAGTGGAAAAGTCTATCTAGTGGGTGCGGGTCCGGGCGACCCCGAGTTACTTACTGTGAAGGCGCATCGCCTCATTCGAGAAGCGGGGGTCGTGCTGCATGACGATCTGGTTCCCTCGACGATTGTTGCACTGGCCGGGAGCGACGCGGAAGTCGTCAACGTAGGCAAGCGCTGCGGCGCCAAGCGCATCACGCAGGATGAGATCAACACCCTCATGATCGGCGCGGCACGGCGCGGGTCGAGCGTGGTTCGGTTGAAGAGCGGCGACCCTGGAATTTTTGGGCGTCTGGCGGAAGAGATGGAAGCGCTCGACGCGGCCGGGATACCGTACGAGGTTGTGCCGGGAATTACCGCTGGGATTGCGGCGGCGGCTTCCCTCAGCGTCTCGTTGACGGACCGCCGTAAGTCGGCTCGCGTGGTAATCGTCACGGGGCACAAGGCGTATGCCGGGCAGAAGCAGCAGAAGATTGACTGGAAGAGCCTCGCACGCGAGGACGCGACCCTGATCGTCTATATGCCGGGGCACGAATTCAGTAACCTGCGCGAGGAGTTGCTCGAAGCGGGCCTATCCCGGGACGTCCCGGCTG
>JBEKTG010000104.1:0-9276 GCA_049516275.1 Candidatus Acidiferrales bacterium | reverse complement strand
CCGAAATCGGGAAAGGTAAGTCCACTCTCGATGAAGTGGTAGCCGATGTGGCGGAGCAAGAAGGGCGGACGGTGCGCCCTGATCCTGAGCCGGAGAAGGGATCGTATTATCGCTCCGACCACTTCAGTTTCGCGAAGGTGGGCATTCCGGCCTTCGATCCCGATCCCGGGATCGATTTCGTGGGAAAGCCCGCCGGGTGGGGAATTGCCAGGCGGCAGGAATACACGGCGAACGATTATCACAAGCCGAGCGATGTGATCAAGCCGGACTGGGACCTGAGCGGAGAGGCACAGGATTGCCAGCTCTATTTTCTGGTGGGATTGCGCGTGGCCGATGCGCCGAAGATGCCCGAATGGAAACCGGATGCGGAATTCAAGGCGATCCGCGAAGCGTCTCTCAAGAGCGGAAAGTAGCGACGCCGATTCGCCGCGTTGTCCGGTGTTCGCGTCGCCGTCTCACCCGGCGACGAACGGCTTCACAAAAGTTTGTATTGGTGAGAAAATGCCGCCCGTGTAACCGCCCTGAGGTGGGGTCCATCTAAATAGCACAATTCTTTTTCGTGCGGTTGGCTGTGCTACGGAACGAATTTGTTTACCCGCGCAAACGCTGGCTGTGGAGGCTGGCACGCGGAGCGGCCACAACGAGCAGCGACAGCGAGCAACACTAAGGGGATCTCGCAAATGAGGAAGCGCATAACGCAAATGCTTGCGGTTTCGATGCTGGCCGCCTTGGTGTTCTCAGCAGGGTTGGCCGCTCAATCCGGGCCGCCGCCGGTAGCGCCCGGGACGGGAATGGATCACGACCTGACGGGAGTGTGGGGTCTCTCCAGGGGCGTGCGTGACCAAGTGAACGGAATGCGGCGCGCCGAGCCTGCCGCGCCCATGACGCCCGAGGGGCAAGCGAAATTCGATTACAACACGCACGAGCTCAAGGACGGCGGTCCGATCACTATCGACCCGGCCTACACGTGCCATTGGCCTGGACTGCCGCACATCTACTTCAGCGGCGCCTACGCGTTCGAGTTCGTGCAAACCCCTCAGCGGATTTTTATCTTCTACGAAAATACCCACCAGTGGCGGGAGATCTGGATGGACGGCCGCAAGATTCCCGAGGACTCCGATCCGCTGTGGATGGGCTATTCGGTGGGGCACTGGGATGGGAACGACCTGGTGGTCGAAAGCGGGAGCTTCAACGACAAGAGCTGGCTCGACGTCCGGGGGCACCCGCACAGCGACGCCTTGAAGCTGACGGAGCGGTACCATCGCCCGGATCACGATCACATGCAAATTTCGTTTATCATCGACGACCCCAAAATGTACAAGGGGACGTGGGAGATGAAGAACAATTTCGATTTCAAGCCGACCTGGCAAATTGGCGAGGCCTTCTGCGTGGTGGAGGATCAAGCGCAATTTTTCCACCAGGCTCTTCAAAACCCGGAGAAGGTGGCACCGGATAAGCCGAAGCAGTAAAAGGCGAACGTCGCAGCCTTGCAGTGGAAAGAACAAGGAGGAATTTGTGGTGAACACGAAACTGGTGGCGGTACTTGCGGCGGTGATTGGGCTGGCGGCGGTTTCGTCGTCCGCATGGGCGCATCACGGGACTTCGTCGTACGATCTGACGAAAACCATCTCGACGAAGGCGACCGTGACGAGCCTGCAGTGGGAGAATCCGCACTGCGTGCTGAATTTCGATACCAAGGACGACAAGGGTGTGGTGACGCACTGGTCGGTGGAAATGTACAACCCCTTGTACATGAGCCGCGCGGGCTGGAACCGGAACATCCTGAAGGCCGGGGATGAAATTGAGATCACGTTCCATCCGGCCAAGAACGGCACGGGTGCCGGATACGTGCGCGACGGCGACGGCAAGATCGTATTCAACGGCAAGCAGATGAGCCTGGCCGAGGAGCAGTAACAGATTTAACGCGAACGTGAGCGTAGGCGTCGCTCGGGACTGACGCCGCGGCGCCGGAATTGCAGTATGATGGCGCCGCCCTTAGCTCCTCTACATGGGGCCGGTCGAAGTAATCTTGCGTTGGAAAATTTAGAAGGAGGCACGAATGGCGAAAGCGATGTTGCAGATCTTTGCCGCGCTGCTGGTGTTTTCGGCCGCTGCCGCGGGCCAGACAAACGCCCCGGCGGGCGCTCCGGCGGATGCTGCTGCCGCGAATGATTCCGCTGCGTACATAACGGCGGATCAGATCCAGGACGTGGCGAAGCAACTCTCGGCTGTCACCAAGGGAACCGCGTTTCGCATCGTGGATGTTGGGAATGCTTACGTTGGCGTGGCCCTGCAGAACCGGCTGAAAATCGCACCCGGTGGCCGCGTGCCCGGCCCGATTCTGCACACCAATGTCACCGAGGTGTACTACGTGCTGTCGGGTTCGGCGACGATGGCAACCGGCGGCGTGATGACAGACCAGAAACCCCGCAAGGCCGGCAGCGAAGAGGGAACCGGGCCGGGATTCGACGGCACCGTTGCCAAGCCCAACGACGTTCGTAAAATCAAGGCGGGCGACGTGGTCATCATTCCCAAGAACATGGCGCACTGGTTCAGTGAAGTCCCGGAGGATATCACGTATCTGGTGGTGCGGATCGATCCGGAAAAGTCCATCGGCCTGAAATAAGCAGCGAGCGCGATTCCCGGAAAGAGACAGGAGAAAAAATGACGCGAGCGATACTGAAGATTTGTGCGGCCCTGTTGATTGTGTCCGCAGGGGCGGCGGCGCAAACGAACGATTCGGCCGTTTACGTGACGAACGAGCAGATCCAGGCGGCGACGAAGAATATCGCGTTTCGCATCGTGGATGTGGGGAACGCTTACGTCGGCGTGGCGATACAGCATCGCCCGAAAGCGCCGGGAGGCCAGGCGGGCCGGCCTCTCGTACACAGCACCGTTACAGAAGTGTATATCGTCACCGCAGGCTCGGCGAAAATGGCGACGGGCGGGATGATGGTCAATACAGGCACCTGGCCCGCGGACAACAAAGATAACGGCGAAGGAATCGGGCTGGGGTTCACCGGCACGGTGGCCAAGCCGAATGACGTCCGCTCGATAAAAACCGGCGACGTGATCATTATTCCGAGAGGCATGCCGCACTGGTTTACCGATGTGCCCGAGGACCTCACGTACCTTGTGGTGCGAATCGACCCTGCCAAGACGATCGTACCGAAATAGTACGGGCGCGCTTCAGCGCGCTCATCACACCCTTCTCGATCCTTCCTACAGTGCCTGGGCCCAAGCGGGGCCCAGGCTCGCAGGCTGTTGACACATCCCCCCGGCGAACGTATTGTTCTGCGCAGAAATCGAGTAGGGAACAGAACTCAGTCGAATCGCTCCCGGATGCGCAGGCGGCTGTGATTGCAGTCACAGACAGGAGTATCGATCCGCTAGTAGGTTTGCCGGTTGCAAACGAACAGGGAACGATCGGGAGGTTTTCAGATGCAATCGCACCTGGCGGCCAAGCGTAGCGGTGCGTCCATCACTCAGCGCCGTCTGCTTGCATGTCTGGCTGCGCTAGCCGCGCTGGCGCTTTTGCTGCCCTCGGCCCGGGCGCAGGTGCCCGGGCAATACGCGCCGGCCGATATCGCATTCGGTTCGCAGATATTCGCCACGCAATGCACGCCGTGCCACGGCGCCAACGGCGATTCGGTCGCCGGCGTGAATTTTCGGGCCGGACAGTTTCGCGTGCCCGTCACTTCCGATTTCGACCTGCGCACGATCATTACCACTGGCGTGGCCGGAACGGCCATGCCGCCATTCGTTTTCGACACCGCAGAGTTGACCGAGATCATTGCGTACCTGCGCAACATGAGCACGTTCGACGCGCGCGGCGTGACGATGGGAGACGCCGGTCGCGGCCGGGAACTCTTCGAAGGCAAGGGCAATTGTGCGAATTGCCATCGTGTGAACGGGAAGGGCCCTCGTGTGGCCCCGGATTTGAGCGATGTGGGGTCGACGCGTACCGCCGACCTTCTTGAGAGAACGCTGCTGGACCCGACTGCCGCGATGCTGCCCATGAACCGTTCTGTGCGCGCAGTCACCCGCGACGGCAAGGTGATTACCGGGCGGCGGCTCAACGAAGACACCTACACTGTCGAGCTGATCGACGAACACGAAAACCTGGTGTCGCTCGAGAAATCCAGCCTCCGCGAGTACACGGTGAGCAAGACCTCGCCCATGCCTTCTTACAAGGACACGCTCAGCGAGAAAGAACGGGCCGACGTCCTGGCTTATCTCTTTTCCTTGAAAGGTTCGAAATGAGCGGCCGTTGGCACAGAGCGTTTTTGCCGCTTCTGTTGTCGCTGATGCCGTGTTCGCTCCTTGCCCAAGTGACGAGCGATCGCCTTCTGCATTCCTCGGGCGAACCACAGAGCTGGCTCACCTATTCCGGCGATTATTCGAGCCATCGCTACAGCGCGCTGCAGCAGATCAGCCCGGCAAACGTGAAGGATCTCGAGCTGAAATGGGTTTTCCAGGCGCAGTCGCTGGAGAAATTCGAGTCGACGCCGCTCGTTGCGGACGGGGTGATGTACGCGACGCAGGCGCCCGATGATGTTGTAGCGCTCGATCCCAAAACGGGCCGCGCCTTCTGGGTCTACCACTACGCCCCTTCGGCGGATGCCAAGCCCTGCTGCGGGCGCGTGAATCGCGGGGTGGCGATTCTTGGCGATACTCTGTTTATGGCGACGATTGATGCGCACCTGATCGCGATTGACGCCAAGAATGGGCACCCTGTCTGGAATGTGAAAGTGGCGGATGCCGCCGCGGGCTACGCCATGACGCTGGCGCCGCTGGTGATCAAGGACAAAGTGCTGGTGGGAGTTGCAGGCGGAGAATACGGCATTCGCGGGTTCATTGCCGCGTATGAGGCCAAAACGGGCACGCAGGCCTGGAAATTTTATACGATTCCGAGCCCCGGCGAGCCGGGGCACGAGACCTGGAACGGAGATTCCTGGACGCATGGAGGCGCATCCGTGTGGGTCACCGGCTCCTACGATCCTGAACTCAACCTCACCTACTGGGGCATCGGCAATCCCGGACCCGACTTCAACAACGCGCAGCGTGAGGGCGACAATCTCTATTCCGACTCGATCGTCGCTCTCGACCCCGACACTGGCACTCTGAAGTGGCATTTTCAATTTACTCCGAACGATCCCCACGATTACGACGCCGTTCAAGTGCCCGTCCTGATCGATACCAACTGGAGCGGGACGCCGCGCAAGCTTTTGCTCTCGGCCAATCGCAACGGTTTCTTCTATGTTCTGGATCGAAGCACGGGCAAGTTTCTTCTGGGGAAGCCCTTCGCAAAGGTGAATTGGGCCAGTGGATTGGATGAAGAGACGGGAAGGCCGATCCTCACGCCTCAGCCTCCCGGCACGCCGACATTTCCCGGCGTGCAGGGAGCCACGAATTTTTACTCGCCGTCTTATAGCCCGCGCACCGGTCTGTTTTATCTTTCGACCTGGCAGGACTACGCCAATATTTTTGAGGGAGGGCCTCCCATTGAATACAGGGAGGGCCAGCGATTTGGCGGCGGGATCGTGAATTCTCCGTTTCCCAATGCGCCGGGCGTGTCGCGCCGGGGGCCTGTGAATGTGTACACCGACGCAGCAGGACGCGGGGCGCTGGTCGCGATCGATCCGCACACGGGGCAGAAGAAATGGTCCTTCGACATGTTCGACGTGGATACCAGCGGGATCCTCACGACTGCCTCGGACGTGCTGTTCACGGGCGGCCGGGAAGGTTATTTTCAGGCGTTCGACGCCAATTCCGGCGCGCTGCTGTGGAAGGTGAATCTCGGCGGGGACATGAACTCAGGGCCGATGAGCTACGTTGCGGACGGCAAACAGTACGTCCTGATTGCCGCGGGCAACTCGCTTTTTGCATTCGCTCTGCGTAAATGATGGAACTCGGCGGTTCGTCCCCGACTCCTCGCTCAAACATTTCAACCGCACCAGGGGTATACGATGTGACCAGGCTCTTCTGAAGGTCGAAAATGCTTGACAGTGAAAAACGCGCGACCTAGCATCGGAGGCCTCGCGAATTTGAATTCTTCGGTGAAATTTCAGCCATTTCATGCATGAATATAAGATGGCGACAGTAAATTGAGGAGGAGAATCGTGCCGCGTAAAGGCCAGCAGTTGAAGCGTTTCAATAGCGCAATCATCGTTCCGGGAATTCTGGTAGCCTGCTCCGCTGTTTTGGCGCTTGCTGCGGGCTCGGTGGCTCCCGCCGCCGCTGTCCCGCGAGCGCAGGCGAAAGACGCGGCGTCCCAGATGCCGGACGGCGCAGGCAAGAAGATCATCGTCGAAAAATGCCAGGTCTGCCACTCGCTGGAAAGAATTGTCACCTCGCGGCGTGAAAAGGATGACTGGCAGGCCGTCATCGACTTGATGGTCGAAGAGGGCGCGACTCTCACCGACGACGAAACCAAGACCGTGGTGAATTATCTCTCAGCGAATTACGGACCGAACGGGCCCGCGGCCGCTGCTCCGGTGACTCCGGCGGCAGCGCCCCCGGCGGCTGCATCTGCTCCCAGCACGATCGTCGACCCCGATCAGACGCAGTTTGTAACCCCGCCGGATTCGATGGGGCTCCCGTCCACCGTACAGATGTCGATGATTTCCGGCGATTTCACCAAGCCCGGCCTGTTCTCGGCGCTCATGAAGTTGCCCGCGGACCAGAAAATCGATCCGCACTCCCAATCGGTGGACCTAAACCTGGTCGTTCTACGCGGCACGTATGAAGTGGGGAACGGAGACACGTATGACGCCGGCAAGCTCCAGCCGCTGAACGCCGGGGAAGTCGTCCGCTTCCCGGCCCAGCTCCGCCATTTTGGACACGCCAAGGGCGCGACCGTTATTCTTGTGTATGGCGTCGGGCCGGTTTCGATGACGTGGGGCTCGAAGTAGGGCGTCAGCAGCAGTCAGTACCAAAAAAAGCGGCCGAGGAAGATTCTTCCTCGGCCTCTTTTTTCAGGACTCCCAACTATCTAGAGACGCTCTCCCCCAGTAGCTTCCCGCGCCAGCGGCTTATCGCTTTTGGCGAAGTCCGCGCTGGACTCCCCGGTCGAAGAAATATCCTGCGCACCGGTTTGCTCCAGGATGATCTTTGCGCGCTTCGTCCATTCGGAACTGTCCGAGTGAACTGACAACAAAATGCCACCCTGGCGCACGCGGCCCTCGTAGCGCTTGGCCTCGTATTCCGGAATGCCCAGGCCGATCAGCGCCCCGGCAATCCCTCCGATCGCGCCGCCAACTCCCACTCCCGCCAGCGCCGCCATGATCGGCCCCGCGGCGATGAACGGCCCCACTCCCGGAATCGCGAGAGCGCCAATTCCTACAATCCACCCCAGCACTCCTCCCACGACTGCGCCGGTTCCGGCGCCGGTTGCCGCGCCTTCCGGTGCTTTCGTGCCCTTCTCGTGAGCGAAATCCTTCGAGCCGACATTCTCAGGGAACAGAACGGAAATATCTGTGTTGCGGAACCCTGCCTTCTTGAGAGAATCGACGCCGCCCTCCACGGAGCTGTAAGTCGGATAGATTCCAAAAACCGCGGTATTTTTTCCTGCCATGATAACGCCTCCTGGCACTGCGATTTGGTGACCGAAACGCAATTCCCGTGAAGTGTATTCGCGCTCCCGTGACCCAGCCATCGGAGGAAGGCTGTAACTGTCTGACATTGCTTGCTGTACGGGCAGAAGTCTCGCTAAGTGAGCAACATCGCGCCATTTACGGTGTCTGCCAGAGCAACTTATTCGTTTTGTAGTTGAATCTAAATTTGAGACTTTGGTAGCATCAAGCGCATACAAAAAACTCAGTTTTTAAAGGGGTAAGCCAGCATGAAAGGAATGAATGTGTCATTGCGGGTCAGGCAGATCGCGGGAGCCTTTGTAGCGCTGTTGCTGCTGGCTTCCTTCGCCACCCGGGTAGAAGCGCAAACGGCTCCTCCAAAGCCTTATGTCCCGTGGGTTGCTCCCCCTGAAGCGAAGGCGGTAAAGAACCCCCTGAAGAAGACACCGGACGTGATCGCCGCCGGTGCGGAAACCTTCCGGGAAAATTGCGAGGTTTGTCACGGTCCCAAGGGCGACGGAACCGGCCCCACGGCCAAGACTCTCACGATCAAGCCGGCAAATTTCACCGATCCCAAGCTGATGGCTCCGGAAACCGATGGCTCGCTCTTCTGGAAGATGAGCAAGGGCCGTGGTGCGATGCCCAGCTGGGAGGATCAGCTTTCGGAAACCGAACGCTGGCAGCTCGTGCTCTACATCCGCAGTTTCGGAGCGAAGGCCGGCGCCGCGAAGAAAGAAGAATAAGCCGCCGTTCCTTAGTATCGGATTTGAAAACCGCGCTGGTTGGGGAAGGAATTTCCCGGCCAGCGCGTTTTTATTTTCCGTTGCGCTGCCCCGGCATCGCGGATTGCGGAATTTCAGGACTTAATCGTCGCCTGAACTGCGTTTGTGCAGGAAGTGGGTTTTGACATCCGGCCAAAACTCCTCGAAAGCATTCGCCGCCATGCGCCCCGCAAATCCCTCCGCCGTGCGCAGAACCGCGTCGTGGTTGTTGGCCTCGCTCTCCACGCGCCACTGGTTGGAGAGAAAATTGTTTCCGGAAAACGCGATATACCGGGCGTAAGCCGGCTGGAAACTCCCATCTTCGCGCCTCGCCACGAACGTCAGCTTGACGACGTTGGCAACCCGCGCCTTGACGCTTTGATCCGGCACGCGAAAATAGCGCGGGTCTTCCCCCCACACAGCGCCAATGCTCGCTTCCATCGCGTTGCCCGTTACAATCCCGGTCATGCGCATTCCGTACCGGTCGGCAAAGCCTCCCCAGTGCGGGCCATATTCCTTGGGACGGTCGAAAGCCGTCCCAAAGGCCGCCGTGAAAAGTCCTCCGGCTAAATGGGGAGGACCAATCGTCTCGGTAAGAAACCAACGCAGCCGTTGCCGAGGTCGGATGGGAACATAGGGTGCTTCCTGTGTGACCGGCTTAAGCGGGGTCAGAAGGGAAGGGGCACTCGGTTTGCTGGCGTCCTCCGGGGTCTCGCTTGTGGATACTTGCTCGCTCGGACTGGAGCCGTCCGGCTGGCTGGTGGATTGCGCCAAAGCGCGCGAACTCAGGGCGATAAGCGCTAACCCAACAATTGCGCCGCTTGCGAACCGCCTCCGGATACAACGAGCTTGAAGTTCCAGCATTCTGTATTTTCGCTTTCATCGGGCCGAAAGAGACCGGGCAGCGGCCAGCTAAAACCCTAATTTGAAATGACCTGCGG
>JBEKTG010000103.1:0-9854 GCA_049516275.1 Candidatus Acidiferrales bacterium | reverse complement strand
GTCGCGTGCACTTGTCGCATCGAAATTTGTCGCGTGGAATTGTCGCGTGCTCTATGTGCCCTGATCCCAACCCGTCTCCTCCCTGGGGCTTTCCGCCCTGGACGATCGATTTTAACCCTCCCTCTCAGCCGCTTCCCCGTACGGTGGACATCGCTATCGTGGGCGCCGGTTTCACAGGCTTGGCAGCGGCCGCGTGGCTCCGCCTCCACGACCCAGGGAAATCGGTTGCAGTCCTGGAGGCCGGTTCCATCGGGGAAGGCGCCAGCGGGCGCACGGGCGGCATGGCTTTGGCAGAGACGGCTGCGGGCGATCTTCCCGGCTTGGGAGACGTTCTAAGGGGCCTGCAGGACATCCTGGCAAGGCTTAAAGTCGATTGCGGCCTCGCACTGCCCGGTGCCCGTGAAATCGGCCGGAGCGGAGGCCGCACGGACTCGTCCATCTTGTGGAATGACTCGGGCACCCTGCGCGTCGTTCGCGAGGTTCCCGGCGGCACTCTCGATCCAGGTGTTCCCGGCGGCACTCTCGATCCAGGTAAACTCGTCGGCGGACTGGCTCGGGCTGCCGACAGGCTGGGTGCGATGATCTTCGAGCACCGCCGGGTTACCAGCGCTCGCTGGACAGCTCCCGTTGAACTCGAGCTTGCGCGGCTCGACGGACAGGCAGCGCCGGAACACCTTTCCGCCGAAAAGGTCCTTTTCGCCACAAACGCGCTGTCCCTTACGCTCTCCGGCCTCGATTCAGGGACCCATCCCAAACTCACACTGGCCGCTCTCACCGCGCCGGTCTCGCCGGAAGTCCTGAGAGCAATCGGCCTGGCCGACGGAAAACCTTTCTATACCGTGGATTTCCCCTATCTCTGGGGCCGCCTCCGCGAGGACAACTCCATCGTCTGGGGTGCAGGCCTGGCGGATCCCGCGCCGTCGGGCCGCCTGGAAGACGTGCGGATCGACGCCGGAGAGCCCGCGCGCATGTTCGCCAGCCTGGAAAGGCGCATACGCGGCCTGCACCCGGCGTTAGGGGACGCGAGCTTCACCCATCGCTGGGGCGGCCCGATCCTGTTTCGGGACAATTGGCAGCCCGTTTTCGGCCGCCACCCGGCGAGCCGCGATGCACTGGTCATCGGCGCCTTTGCCGGGCACGGCGTGGCTCTTTCCAGCTATCTCGGCGCGTGGGCCGCCGAGATATTCCTCGGCCGCCGCGAGCTCCCGGAATGGGGCCGTCTCTGAGCCGCGTTACCGCAGCCGCAGCCGGAGGTCCTCGGCGAACTTGTCGATGCGGGACAACGGAACGATGGAGATTCCTTCGTCCCCGAAAAGCCGCACCACAAATTGATGCCGCCGGTTATCGCCGGAAGGCTCTTCCTCGGTAATGGTGGTGAACTCGCATTCGGGCAGCCGCTGGCGAATGCGGTGAGCGGTATAGGCCAGAGCCTTGGGCTGCGCGGGATCTCGCCCAAGCGCGAGCGCATGCACGAATCCGCGCACTCCGTTCCGGTAGCCGTAGTCGAGTTTCAGGGGATCCCCGGGCTCGGTGAATTCCTCCACGCGGATATTGCGCTCGAGCTTGGGTACGCGCCGCCTCAGAAACACGCCGTTGATGCGCTCCTTGATCCAGGCGCGCGTGCTCTCGACAACTCCTCCCCGCGAACGCCGCGGCAGGGCCACGTGAGCGCGATAGAGCCGGTCGAGCTCCGCGTCAAAATCGTCCGCAAGCAGGGCGTGCTGCGGGCTGAACTGCAGCACGTTCGAAAGGGTGTCGCCCAGTTTCTCAAGGTAGGCTGTGGGTCCGCCCTGCGGTTCGCGCAGCCGCGCATCGAATTCCACCGGGAGCGCGCGCAACAGCCCCTCGTCGGCCTGGGGATGCAGGCGGCGAACGCGGGCAAATTCCGACTGGTCCTCGATCACCCGGATGGTCCGCTTCAACAGGCCGTCCCGGCGGGCCGCGGTCTCTTCGAGCAGCACGCCGATATTTACCCATTCATCGCGGACCGGGTTCGGCGTGTAGCGCAAAATCCGGTAGCGAAATTCATTTTTCGGTTCTTCCGACATGGCTCACTTCCAGTTGGGAAACGGCTGCGCCGAAGACTTCCAGGCCGACACGATCAGGTCCCGGACAAGATTCCGCCGCCGGAAAAGCTGTTCCAGCAGCCGTTCCAGGGCCTCCTGGTTTCCTTCATACCACTCCGGAGGAATCGCGCTGGCCGCCTCTTCCAGCGCCGCCGCGTCCAGCTTTTCGATCCTCGCGATCCAGGGTTCAAACGATTGCAGGCCGCGCACGCCTCCGTACACCCGGTGCCGCGCGTATAACCCCCTCAAGGGCGCATCCGGAAAATTCCATTCCCCGGCGTTAAAGCAAAATCCGTGATCGATCATCTGCGCCTGGTAGCGCAATTCGCTGCCACAGCGGAAGAAGATGGCCTGCCGGCCGTTCGTGTTGCAGCTCCACTTGTCGAACGCGAGGATCCCGCAGAAGGCGTCCAGGTTTAGAACTTCGCACAACTGCTCCTCCGGCAGGAAATCGTAAACCACGGTTTCCGCCGGAGCCCCTGGGTAACGTGAACCGAATTGAAACCCCGCCGTGCACGGAGCGCGCCCGCGCCCCATCTGCACCACTAAATCCTCGGTGTGCCGGATCAGCCCTTCGCGGACTTCCACCACCGCCGCCTGTGCCGTCGGCACTCCTATCCTAGCCGCCAGCCTAGTCGCCAGCAATTCGTTCGCCAGAATCCGCACGCCCTGCGGGTTATTCTTGAACTTTACCACATAGTATTCTTCATCCGCGCAGCGCATCAGATGCGCCTGCGCCCCTCCCCGCATCCTGCGGATTTGCTCCACTGCCAGCGGCATCGCGCGGGTATGCTAGCCACCGCAGCAGTTCGCGGCAAGCAAAACATTTTCGAATCGAACCGATCCGGAACATGCCCTACGGCGTTTCATCGGGAATCCGCTGCCGTTCACAGCGAATGCAGGAAGGGATTTAAAAAAACGGGGCACTACGCGGACAAAACTTCGTACTGGATAGAGGGCGCGATGGGCCGTGCCCAAAGAAAAACGCGGGACCCGGCTTGCCGTCGCCTTGGCGGTCCCGCGATTCCGGCACTCCCGAAACCTTCCGGCAGCGCTAGCGTTTTTTTCGCTTGGCGCCTTTCTTGGGCGCCGCCTTCTTCGCTTTTGGTTTCGACTTGGCCTTTGCTTTTTTCTTGGGCTTCGCCGCGGGTTTGGCCTTGGCCTTCTTTTTCGCCGGAGCCTTCTTGGCCTTGCTCGGTTTTGCCGGTGCGGGCTTGCGCGGAGCCGGCGCGGCTGCCTCTTCTTCCGGCTCTTCCTCGATGACAATCTCTTCTACTTCGATCGCTTCGACGGGCTGTTCCTGCCCCTCTTCCTCTTCTTCGTATGCGGGCAGTTCATCGTCTTCCTCATCGTTCATCTTGGCGTGAAACATCGTTCCTCCGTGGGTCTCGGGGTTGCCGGACGGCTTCAAACTCCTTCGGCGCTTATAAACGGAGTCTTGGAACTTTGTCAAGGCGCATGGCTTGAATATTTGAAACGCTGCCCGATAATCTGTGGGTTTCTGAAACGAGGAAAAACAGAGAGAGTACGCTAACTTCCCGTATCACATTGAAATAAATAGGCTTACCGAAGAACGGCGGCCGCTAGCGTTGGATTTTCAGCAGATCGCCCGCTTCGAGTGAGCGGTCCGCAAGAAACGGATTGGATTCCTTCAGCGCCGACACCGTCGTCCCGTATTCTCGCGCGATCGAATAGAGAGTCTCGCCCGGCTTCACCTTGTGCTGCACCGCATCCAATCTGTCCGCGCTGCGCGTGGAAACCGTGCGCTCCGCGGCGCGGCTGGCATGCGGCGTCGCACTTCGCGAGGAAGCAGCGGCGGAAATCTCAGCGGACTCGCTGCCCGTGAAAATTTTCAGCCGTGAGCCGCGCGCCGCGCGATTGCTCGCGATGTGGTTCCAGCGCTTCAAGTCCGACACGGTTACGTCGAAACGGTCGGCGATTCCTTCCAGAGTGTCTCCCCGCTGCACGCGATAGTGAACCACGCGCGTCACCACCGGCACCGTCGGCACATTCAGCAGAAAACCCGAAGGCACCGTCGCGTGGGCGTCAAGATGGTTGGCCACTTGTAATGCCGGAACCGTCAGACGATAACGCCGCGCTATATCGGAAAGCGTCTCGCCGTCGTTTACCGTATGCAGTCGCCAAGAAGTTCGCTTGTCTTCCGGGACCTGCTGGATGTTCTGCTGGAAGCGCGCCGTCAGGCCGGCCGGAAGCTTCAGTTCGAATCCCGGCTGGCTGGGCGTCACCGTGCGCAGCAACTGCGGATTGAGCAGACGCAGCCCATCGAGGTCCGTTCCGGTGGCATCCGCCACCAGGTGCAAATCCACGGGATGATCCAGCTTCACCGCTTCCACCTGCGCGGGCTTTTCCGCTTCGATCTGCACTCCGTACAAAGCCGGCGCCTTGGCAACGAGCGCCATCGCCACGATGATCGGCACGTAATTCTGAGTCTCCTTCGGCAATGCGTTCCGTTTCTGCAATTCCCAGAAATCGGCATAGCCGGTGCGCTCGATGGCTTTCGCGACGTTTCCCGGCCCCGAGTTGTAAGCAGCCATCACGAGGTACCAGTCGCCGAACATTCCATAAAGATCGCGCAGGTGCCGCGCTGCCGCGCGCGTGGCTTTTTCCGGATCGCTGCGTTCATCCACCCAATAGCTTCGTTCAAGATCGTACTGCTCGCCCCGGTAGGGCATGAACTGCCAGATTCCTCGCGCGCCCGCGCGTGAAACAGCCTGCGGCTGAAAAGCGCTTTCGGCTTGCGCCAGATAGATCAGGTCCTGCGGGACGCCTTCTTCTTTCAGGACGCTGCGTATCATCTGGTCGTAACGGCCGGCCCGCCCAAGGCCGTGTTCCATGATCGCGCGTCCCCGCGTCGTCGTGAAAAAACTCAGGTATTGCAGCACCGAGTCGTTGACCGTCAGGGGGAGGTCGTGCGGCACGGTAATCAATTCCCTCTGCGCCTTGGCAATCAGACGGGGATCGCCCGCGGGCAGCGTCAGGTCCGCAAGCTCGTCGATCGGAGCAGGCTGTGCCGGCGGAGCCGCTTCCGCTTCCTCGGCTTCTTCCTCAATACCCTGGACGGCTGTTGCCGGCGGATTCGCGTGCATCTCCTCGCCGATCTGGTCGAAAAGTTTCGAGAGCCGCGCATCCGACTCGGCCTGAAAGCCGCTCACGAGAATCAGATTGACGGCCTTATCGAGATCGGCCCGGCCTTTATCAGGGTTCCCCGACGTAAAGTCGCGCTCGCTGAAGCTGACCCTCTCTTGAACGCGTTCCACGAGGATATCGATGGCAGGCCGGGTATCCAGCCGCAGCGAAACGGCGGAAAGCGGCCGGTCTGGCAGGGGAAGTGGTTGCTTTACATACTCTGGCGGGGGTACCGGCGCCGGGAGCGCCGCGGGCGGTCTGACCTGCACCTTCGTGGTGGTCCCTTCGCAACCTGCCAGCAATAAGACGCTGCCGGTCACGAAAGCCCATTTCCTCATCCGCTGCTTCATAACAACCTCGCCTTTAGACTTCCCGATAGCTCTTAATGCAAGCCAGCATCCGAATCACAAATCCGAGGAGGCCCGAAGGGAAAACCCTGTAGCAGCCCACTTTCCCACAGCAACTAAAAGATTACGAGTACTACTTTCCGAGGTCAATGGCCCAGAGGTACCAAGGGTTGACCAAATCAGGACATGGCAAAGTCGTCGCAAACTGTGCAGATTTGCCCACTTGCGCCGCTTCGGAACAGCCTTATATCACCGTTCTTGCTTAAAATGCTAGTGCAAGGATCGCGGCTTAACGCGTAGATGGCTTAGGCTAGAGCTTGCCGCAGGTCTTCGATCAGATCGTCGGGATCTTCGAGACCCACCGACACGCGCACGGTTCCCGGCTGTACCCCCGCGCCGCGCAGCTCCGCCTCGGACATTTTATAGTGCGAAGTGTATATTGGCAGTACCACTAAGGACTCCACCCCTCCTAGGCTCGCCGCCAGCAGGAAGATGCGCGCACGGTCGCAAAAGCGCCGGGCAGCCGCCAGGCCGCCTTTCATGTCAAACGCCAGCATCGCCCCGAACCCGCGCATCTGTCGCTTCGCCAGCTTGTGGTCCGGATGCGACGGCAAGCCGGGATAGTGAACCGCTGAAACCTTGGGATGTTTTTCGAGGAACTTGGCCACAACCATCGCGTTCCGGCATTGCTTTTCCATGCGGACTTCGAGCGTCTTCATCCCGCGAATCAGCAGGAAGGCCGCTTCCGGGTCCATCGAGCCGCCGAGGTAGATCACGTTCTCGCGCACCTTCTTGATGAGCGCTTCGCTCCCAACCGCCGCGCCCGCGATCACATCCGAATGCCCCGCCAGATACTTCGTCGCGCTGTGTACCACCAGGTGAAATCCCATTTCGATGGGTTTCTGCAAAACCGGCGTGGCGAATGTGTTGTCGATGATCGAGATCAGATCCCACTCCTTCACGAACGCCATCACCTTTTGCAGATCGACCAGCCTCAAGGTGGGATTGGTCGGCGTCTCCACGTACACCGCCTTGGTCCTCGGGTTCACCAGCCGCTCGATCCCGGCCAGGTCCGACTCCACGTGCCGCACCACGATTCCAAAGCGCGGGAAAATGTCCCGCAGCAGACGATAGCTGCCACCGTAGAGCTGGCGTGTCGCAATCACCTCGTCGCCCGCCCGCAGCACCGCGAGCAGCGCGCTAGCTATGGCCGCGCTTCCCGACGCCGTGACCACCGCCGCCTCGCCGCCCTCAAGTGCCGCGATCTTCTGTTCGGCCATGGCGAGCGTCGGATTGCCGTACCGCGTGTAGATGTAAGCGGCGCTCTTGCCTTCCGCCCAGCGCTTCATCTCCTCGGTGTTCGCAAACGTGAAGTTGGCCGTCCGCGAAATGGGAGTGCCGACGGGAGCTCCGACGCCGAACCGCTCTTCGCCGGTATGAATGGCGATAGTCGCATCGCCGAAGCGTTTTGTTGTGCCTGATTTTTTCGCCGTTTTTTTCGGCAACGTTGTCAGCAGAGGTTTCATGAACGCAGAATGGCGCATTTCCGCGCGCCATCGCAAGCGCCAAATTGGCAAAGCGATGCAGTCAAATCCGGGCTGGCGGAGCGAGCCCTGCGCAGAGTGCGCCCCCGCGGAGTTAGCCTACGCAGAGTGAGCCTTCGAAGAGTGCGAATGATGCTGCGCCACTTCCGACTCGTCGTCTTCGGAGTGGTGCGGCTTGTGCGTGGCAATCACCTTGTCGGCAATTTCGGCCGGCACAAAATCGTAGTGCGAGAACTCCATGGAATAGCTGCCGCGCCCCTGCGTCATCGAAATCAGTTCATTGGCATAGCTGAGCATTTCCGCAAAAGGCACCAGCGCCTTGATCGTCACGCTTCCCGCCCGCGCTTCGCTGCCGCTGATGCGCCCGCGCCGCGAACTCAGGTTGCCCATCAGGTCGCCTGAATACTGATCCGGGGCGTAGACCTCCACGTGCATGATCGGCTCGAGCAGCGCCGGCCGCGCCTGCTTCATGCATTCCTTGAACGCGAGCGAACCGGCGATCTTGAACGCCATGTCGCTCGAATCCACGTCGTGATATTTGCCGTCATACAGACTCACGCGGAAATCGACCACCGGGAACCCCGCCAGAAATCCCCGTTCGGCGGAATCCCGGATTCCCTTCTCCACCGACGGAATCCAGTTCTTGGGGATCGCCCCCCCGAACACATCGTCGACAAACTCAAAACCCCCGCCGCGCGGCAGCGGTTCCACCTTGATGCGGCAAACGCCGAACTGCCCATGGCCGCCGGTCTGCTTCTTATGCTTGCCCTCTGCATCGGCCTTGCCGCGAATGGTCTCGCGATAGGGCACTTTGGGCGGCTTCAGGGTCAGGTCCACGTGATACCTCTTGTGCAGCTTCGCCACCACCACCTCGACGTGCTGCTGCCCCGCGCCGCTCAGTAGGAATTCCTTCGTCTGCGGATCGCGCGCGAAACGCAGCGCCAGGTCTTCCTCGAGAATCTTGTGGATCGCCTGCCCGATGCGATCTTCATCGGCCCGCGTTTTCGGCTCGACTGCGAACGTGATGGAAGGCTCCGGGATGCGCGCCGGCGCGTAAAAAATTGGACCGCTCTTGTCGCCCAGCGTCTCGCCGGTGGTGGTCTCCTTCAGTTTCGGAACCGCCCCGATATCGCCAGCGCGAAGGTCGCCGACGGCCGTGGCCGTCTTTCCCTGCATCACCTGAAGGTGCTGCAAACGCTCCTGTGTACCGCGGTTGAAGTTGTTGAGCGTCGCGTCATTCTTCAGCACGCCCGACATCACCTTGAAATACGTGATGCGCCCCGCGAAGGGGTCCGCCAGCGTCTTGAACGTAAAGATCGATACCGGGTCGCCGTCGGAAATTTTCCTCTCGATGGCTTCGCCTTTGTGATCGGGAGTCTTGTGAGCGGTGACTTTTCCGCGCGCCACCGGCGAGGGGAAAATTTCCACCAGGAAATTCAGAATCGCCTCGGAGCCAGTATTGTGCAGGGCCGAACTCAGCAGCACCGGAAAAAGCCGCTTCGCCAGCACCGCCTCGCGCAGACCTTTTTTCAGATCGTCCACCGGCAGCGTGCCCTGGTCGAAAAATTCCTGCATGAGCGCGTCGTCGCCCTCGGCCACCAGTTCCACCAGCGCCTCATGCGCCGTTTTCGCGGGATCGGCCAGCACGGCGGGAATCTCCTCGATCTTGGCTTTGCCGTCGCCATCGGGCGTGTAAAGCAGCGCCTTCATCGTGATCAAGTCCACGACGCCTCGGAATCCTCGCTCCGAACCGATGGGCAACTGCAGCGGCACCACGCCACGTCCGAACACGCGCTGGAGCGATTCGAACGCGCGGTCGAAGCTCGCTAGGTCGCGATCCATCCAATTCAGCAGAAACGCGCGCGGCTGATCGTACTCGGTGGCGTAATCCCACACCTTTTCGGTGACCACCTGCACGCCCGCCGCCGCGTCCACCACAATCAACGCCGCATCCGCGGCAATCAGCGATGACTTCGTCTCGTTGAGAAAAGTCGAGTAGCCCGGCGTATCGAGCAGATTGATTTTGGTCTTTTCAGCCAGCCCTGGCGCCTGCCATTCTGCGTAGGCCAGCCCGGTGTTGATCGATATCTTGCGCGCGATTTCCTCTTCGTCCCAGTCGGTAACCGTGGAACCTTCCGCCACTTTTCCCAGCCGCGGCGTCATCCCCGCGGTGAACAGCAACGACGACACGAGCTGGGTTTTCCCCGTGTCGCCGTGGCCTACAATGCCCACGTTGCGAATCCAATCGGTGTTATAGGATTTCATGCGTCACCTCTCTCGTTTTCTCTGATCGGCAAATCAAGGCAGGACCTGCGTTTCGAAACACTTACGCGCAAGCGCGTGAGCGGCGGCTTCCGGATAGGCATTTCGTGAAGGAATAAAAAGGACAACCACTTCGCGGATTGCACTGGGATCAACATCACGAAGCGCCGCCCCCGGCGATTGCGCGCGATGAACCCCGCAGAAAGCCGGATGCTAGCACAGGAAACAGCGAGGTTACAACCGGAGGCAGCCTAAAAAAGAGTGGAGGCGAAACAGATCGAAGGTGAGAAGAATCCGGACGCGAGGTTAGCCTCGCGCCCGCAACATCGTCGCCCCTATCGGCGATTACATGAACGGGTTTTCGTCGGCAGATGGGCCATACACCGAAGGCACCGGCACATTATTAAGCCGCAGATACACGCCCATCTGCGCGCGGTGATGGATCACGTGATTGAGGCAAAAACTACGGATCACGCCGATCCGCGGAG
>JBEKTG010000102.1:0-9381 GCA_049516275.1 Candidatus Acidiferrales bacterium | reverse complement strand
GGGAATTGCAGGGACCTGACTGCCGAGCACGTGGAGCAGGTGATCCATCTCGCCAGCGAATGCACCAGCGGAAGCAGGATTGAATTGCCGGGCGGCGTGGTTGCCGAGCGAATCTTTGGCGATCTCGCTTTTTCGAAGCCAGCCCGCGCGTCGCGTGCCAGGCGCCTCGCCGAAACCGCCAGGGTCCCGCTCGCGTATAACTATGTTGTAAGCCTTCCGAGCGACGGGATGGCTGCTATTTCCGTCCCGGAACTGGGCGCCCGGTTCCTCCTGAAAATGATTGACTGGTCTTCCACGGAGCGCGACACTAATCTGGAAGAGACCCTAGACGCTGACCTGCTCAAGAACACGTTGACCTTACGGAACTGGCGACCCGGGGACGCGTACAGGCCGCGGGGGCATCGCCAAGCGCGAAAGTTAAAGCAACTGTTTCTGGCGCGGCGTGTTCCCAGGGATGAGCGCTCGCATTGGCCGGTGATCGAATGCGGCGGCAGAATTGTCTGGTCCCGCGGCATGCCTTTAGCAGACGATTTCTGCGCGGGTGACCGGACGAAGACGGGCCTTCGAATAGAAATCGAAGAGGCTCCTTGACGGGATGCCGGGAAAAATCTGAATACGCTAGCTTCCCGATTGCATCTAAGAAATATCGCTAAGATATCGTTGCCGGGCTGGGTGGCATCTATTCAGGGGTGAGGTAAGACGTGAACTCTACCGTACGCACAGTGTTATTTTGGCTTTTGATGATCCTGCTGGCCGTCGTCCTGTGGAAGATGGCCTCGACGGGCGGCCCGACGGCTCACGAAGATGAGCCTAGCTACACGAATTTCCTCGCGAAGGTGCAGAGCGGCAACGTCAAGGATGTGACGATCTACCTCTCGCCCAACAGCGCCGAGCTGCAGGGCGAATACCGCGACGGCAGCAAGTTCCGCGGCGTCACCCTGGCCAACACCGCCATTCCCGACGTCACCAAGGCTTTTCAAGACCAGCACGTTCTCTACAACTATAAGGAAGTGAAGGACGCCAACTGGGTCAGCCTGCTCTTCAATTTCGGCCCGCTCATCCTGCTCGTTTTCTTCTGGATTTTCATGATGAAGCAGATGCAGGCGGGCGGCAACAAGGCCCTCAGTTTCGGAAAGTCCCGCGCGCGCCTGCTCACCGCGCAGCAGAAGAAAGCCACTTTTAAGGATGTCGCCGGGATCGACGAAGCCAAGGAAGAGCTCTACGAAATTATCGACTTCCTGAAGGATCCCCAGAAGTTCCAGAAGCTCGGCGGACGCATTCCCAAGGGCGTGCTGCTCGTCGGGCCTCCGGGAACGGGCAAAACCCTCCTGGCTCGCGCAATTGCCGGCGAAGCGAACGTGCCGTTTTTCTCCATTTCGGGTTCGGATTTCGTCGAAATGTTCGTCGGCGTGGGCGCTAGCCGCGTCCGCGACCTTTTCGAGCAGGGCAAGAAGAATGCTCCCTGCATCATCTTTATCGACGAAATTGACGCCGTCGGCCGCCACCGCGGCGCAGGCTTGGGCGGCGGGCACGACGAGCGCGAACAGACCTTGAACGCCCTGCTTGTTGAAATGGACGGCTTCGAGTCCAACGAAGGCGTGATCCTGATTGCGGCCACCAACCGGCCGGACGTTCTCGATCCGGCGCTTCTGCGTCCCGGCCGCTTTGACCGGCGCGTGGTTGTGCCGCGTCCCGATGTGCGCGGCCGCGAGGAGATCCTTCGCGTCCACACCCGCAAGGTTCCCGTCTCGGACGATGTCGATCTCTCGGTGATCGCGCGCGGTACCCCCGGCTTTTCGGGCGCGGATGTCGCCAATCTCGTGAACGAGGCCGCTCTGTGGGCTGCCCGCCAGAACCGCAAGGTCGTGATGATGGCGGATTTCGAGATGTCCAAGGACAAAGTCCTCATGGGCGTCGAGCGGCGTTCCATGATCCTGTCCGACGAGGAAAAGAAGAACACCGCTTACCACGAGGCCGGCCACGCTCTGGTTGCAACGATGACCCCTGGCGCCGACCCGCTGCACAAAGTGACGATCATTCCCCGCGGCATGGCGCTGGGCGTCACCATGCAGTTGCCCATCGACGACAAGCACACCTACACCAAGGAATTCCTCGAGTCACAGCTCGCCGTTCTGATGGGAGGGCGCGCCGCCGAGGAGATTTTCCTTAATCACATCACCACCGGCGCCGGCAACGACATCGAACGCGCCACCGAAATCGCGCGCCAGATGGTCTGCGAATGGGGCATGAGCCCGCTCGGCCCGCTCACCTTCGGCAAGAAGGAAGAGCAGATATTCCTGGGCCGTGAGATCGCGCAGCATCGCGATTATTCCGAAGACACGGCGATCAAGATCGATGGCGAAGTCCGCAGCATCATCAACACCGGCTACACCCGCGCGCGGAACATTCTGGAGACGTACCGCGACGCCCTCGAGCGCGTCGCCCGTGGGCTTCTCGATCGCGAAGTTTTGGACGCTGTCGAATTAAAGCTCCTGATCGAGAACAAGCCGCTGCCGGACAAGATTCCACCTCCGCCTCCCGCTGCGCCTCCGGTGCCGACGAAGGAGCCGCAACTGACGCTGCGTCCCGAGCCACGGCCGATACCCGGCATGGCCAAGGGCGAAAAGCCTGCCCCGGCCTGATTGACGCAGCCTGGTTAGCGAAAGGAATGAAAGGGCGCTTCGCAAGAAGCGCCCTTTTTTTTTGCGTGCGGCCATCTCTTCGCGTGGTACTCCCCGGGAACAAATTTGGCGTAGAATAAGCCCATGGCGAAGAAACTCCCGGAGACATTCACCACCGAGTGCCCCTGCTGCCGCGCCAACCTGACCGTGGATCGCGAGCTCGGCGTAGTCTTGTCGCATGTCGCGCCCGTAAGGCCCCCCTCGATCGATCTGGACGACACCGCGCGCCTCCTTCGCGAGCATGACGAATCCGTCGAAGCAAAATTCCGCGCCTCCATCGAGGCCGAAAGAACCAAAGAAGACGTCCTCTCGCGCAAATTTGCCGAAGGCCTAAAGAAAGCCAAGGACGCCCCAATAGAAAAACCGCTCCGCGATTTCGACCTGGATTGAAGCCGCCCACCGTTCGGGTGCCCGCTGCCGTTTGGGTGATTCTTCTTGTTTGGCCGCCAAATCCTTTAAGCAGTCATTCTTGAGGGCCGCTCTGCGGCCCGAAGAATCCCTCTTCGCTTTGCCTCTCTTCGCTTCGACTCTGCGAGCCTTATGATACGATCCGTCTCAAATGAAGCGCGGTTAAACCTACATGCTGGCCGGCAACTCGGGAGTGCTTTACACGGGGGTAACGAGCCGCCTGGACCGTCGGATGATCGAGCACCGCCAGAAATTGAGCGGCAGTTTCACGCGCAAATACAATGTCACGCGCCTGGTCTGTTTCGAGCCGTTCGCCGATATTCGGGATGCAATTGCCCACGAGAAGCAGATCAAAGGGTGGCTGCGCTCGCGCAAAATTGCGCTGATCGACGCCGTGAATCCTGGATGGCGGGATTTGTCGGAAGATTTCTTGCCGCGATCCTCCTCGTTGGATTCTGACTTGGATAAGCAGAAATAAGAGGGATCCTTCGCTTCGCTCAAGGATGACTGCCTAAGGTCAAGGGCAACGGCAAGACGAAGCATGGCACGAATGCTGCGATTTCACATGCCTTCGTAGTTTGGGCCTCCGCCACCCTCGGGCGGAACCCAGTTGATGATCTGGTAGGGGTCGGCTATGTCGCACGTTTTGCAGTGGACGCAATTTGTGAAATTGATTTTCAGTTTTGGGGCGTCTTTTTCGGTGACGATTTCGTAGACTGCTGCGGGGCAGAAATACTGGCACGGGTTGCCGTATTCGCGGACGCAGCGGTCGCTGCAGATGCTGGGGTCGAGGACGTGGAGATGGCAGGGCTGGTCTTCGTCGTGGCGCGTGCCGGAGTGATAGACGTCTGTGAGGCGGTCGAAGGTGAGCTTGCCGTCGCCCTTGAAGCGGGTTGCCTGATCGACGGGCACGCGTTCGCGATTTAACTGGTCGTATTCCTGATAGCCGGGCTTTGAGCGCATCGGGTCGATTAGGCCGCGGCCGCCGGTGACGAATTGCAGGCCCGCGTGGACCAGGCCTTTCCAGAGGCCGCGGTGAAACGCCTGATGGAAATTGCGAACGGCCCACAATTCCTGCTTCAGCCAGCTCTTTTCTATTTTCTGCGGATACGCGGCGAGCGTTTTGGCGGACGTGTCGCCCGCGCAGAGCGCTTCGTAGATGGTTTCCGCGGCGAGCATGCCGCTCTTGATGGCGGTGTGGATGCCCTTGAGGCGCTGGGAATTGAGGAGGCTGCCCGAGTCGCCGATGATCAGGCCGCCGTCGACGTAGCTGCGGGGCATCGAATACCAGCCGCCGTAGGGGACCGTCTTCGCGCCGTAGCGAACTAGCTTGCCGCCTTCGAGGATGCGCCGGACGAACGGATGCGTCTTGAATTTCTGAAACGCTTCGTGGGGGTCGAAGAGTGGATTGGCGTATTCGAGCGCCACTACCATGCCGAGCGAGACGCGATTGTCGCGCAGGCCGTAGATCCAGCCGCCGCCGTAAATATCGGTGCTGAGCGGCCAGCCGAGTGTATGCGCTACATAGCCGGTGTCGATACGGCCGGGTTGAACGTCCCAGAGTTCCTTGATGCCCAGGCCGTAAATCTGCGGGTTCGAGCCATCGAGCTTCAAGCGGCTGACGAGGTCTTTGGTGAGCGACCCGCGCGGGCCTTCGGCGAGCACGGTGACTTTGGCGCGGAGTTCGTAGCCGGGAGTGAAGTTGTCCTTCGGCTTGCCGTTTTTATCGACGCCCTTATCGCCTGTGAGTATGCCGGCGATGCCGTTTTTGTCGTAGAGCAATTCCTGGCCGGCGAATTGCGTGAATACGTTCACGCCCTTTTGTTCCACCAGGCCGCCCAGCCATTTCACGAGCTTGTTGAGCGACACCACGTAGTTACCGTGATTCTGAAGGGGCGGCGGCGTGATGGGGAGCTTCCACGAATTTGCTTCGGTGAAAAAATAGGCGGCGTCACCCGTGACTGGTGTATCGAGCGGCGCGGTCTTTTCGAAGTCGGGAACCAATTCCCGGAGGGCTCGAGGGTCCATGATGGCGCCGGAAAGCTGGTGCGCACCGATCTCGCGGGCCTTTTCGAGGACGTAAACATTTTCGGCAGAGAGCGCTGGCGCTTTGCCGGCTTTGGTGTGCTGCTCGATCAGATTGGCCAGATGGAGGGCGCAGGACAGGCCGGCGGGGCCGCCGCCGATGATGAGTACGTCCGCTTCGAGTTGTTCGCGCTCCGTTGCCATACAAAACTAGAGCATAGCAGGTGCAGGGGACTAACGGAGCAGGCTGGAGAGCAAATCGCCGGAACTGAAATCGATAGACCAGAAACGGGGCGAGGGGCGCAGGAATTCAAAACCCACAAGGATCGATCCTTTTTGTGTTATGGCCAGGCGCGCGACGCGGCAGGCGAGGTCTTCATTGGTCCGGAGATTGGTGATGAGGAGGGGCTGGGAGCGCTCGATTTCGGCAGAGAGGACGACCGCTCCACCCTGCGCGCTGATGTTGCTGGTTTCGGCGTACTCCGAGAAGGTCTCGCCCCGCACGCGCCCATAGACGAAGATGGGCATCGCAGCCGGCACGCGTTCGCATCGGCGTTTTTCGATGATGAGCTTCGCGCGCGAGTGCTTCGCTCCGCGTTCGAAGAATCTCCAACGCCAGACGAGTAGTTTGTCCCAATTCATGGATCGCGAAAGAACAGCCGAGGTCCTCGGAACGCATTCGAGCCGGGAGCTTCGTTTATACATTTGTTTGATACAGCTTTGAGAATGAGTTTCGTGAATGTTTCGGAAGCAGCAAGGGCGCCGGGCCGTTCGCCTCGGGGAGCGGAGGAATTATTGAGACTTTTCGAGCTGCTCTATGAGGGCGGGAACGATTTCGAAGAGGTCGCCGACGACGCCGTAATCGGCGACTTCGAAGATGGGCGCGTTCGCGTCTTTGTTGATGGCGGCGATGGTGCGGGAGGCCTTCATGCCTACCACATGCTGGATGGCGCCGCTGATGCCCAGGGCGAGATAAAGCTTGGGCGCGACGGTTTGCCCGGAGCTGCCGATCTGGCGGTCCATGGGAAGCCAGCCCTCGTCGCAGATGGGGCGTGAGGCGGAGACCTCGCCGCCCATTAGTTTGGCGAGTTTTTCGGCGAGCGCGATGTTCTCGGGCGCTTTGATGCCGCGGCCGACCGATACGAGGATGGGCGCCTGTGTGAGGTCGACGGCTTGTTTGGCTTCGCGGAAAAGCTCCAGCGGCCTGGTGCGGATCTGCTCGGGTTTGAGTTCCACCGCTATTTTGTTTACGGGAGCTTTGCCTCCGGCGCGCTTCGCGGCGAGATCGGCGCGGAAAGCGCCGGCCTGGAAGGAGGCGATCCACGGGGCGTCGCCGGTGAAGACGACATCCGCGGCGGTGCGGCCCTGGAACATCTGGCGGACGAAAATCAGCTTGCCGTTTTCGTAGCGGTAGCCGATGCAATCGCCGATCATTCCTTTTTGCAGCGAAGCCGCGAGTTTGGGAGCGAAGTCGCGCACCTGGTAAGTGTGTGGAAGAAGAACGAGGTCGGGCTTGGCGGCTTTGATTGCCTGGCGAAGGGCTAGCGAGAAACTGTCCGGCGTGTACTTTTCGAGCAGATCGTGTTCGGCGAGCAGCACTTCGTCGAGCTGAAAACCTGCGAGATCATCTGCAAGTGGCGCGACGCCTTTGCCGATTACGATGGCGGCGAGTGTGCCGCTGGTCTGCTGGACGATTTGCTGGGCGGCGGCGAGCGTTTCGAAGCTGACGTTGCTCCATTTGGCTTCACGCTGCTCGGTGATGAGTAGGATTTTCAAAGAACGCGCGCCTCGTGTTTGAGTTTTTCGATGAGCTTGGCGGCAATTTCTTTGGGCTGGCCGGTGATGAATTCGGTTTTCTTGGTTTTTTGCGGGACGTAGATGCGTTCGATGTGCTGCGTCGGTGTATCCGGAACCCCTAGCGACTTGCGGTCAACCGTGACGATTTCTTTTTTCTTTGCGGCCATGATGCCCTTGAGCGTGGCGTAGCGCGGCTTGTTGATGCCGGATTGGATGGTGAGCACGGCGGGCAGCGGGAGTTCAACCCACTGGAACCAGCCGGCTTCGAGTTCGCGCTTGAGTTTGAGGCCGGACGCGATGACCTCGATGGCCATGATGATTGTCGCGTGGGGACGGCCGAGAAGTTCGGCGAGGAGAACGCCGGTCTGGCCGAAGCCCTGGTCGTCGCTTTGAAGGCCGGTGAGGATCAGGTCGAAATTTTCAGGCTTTAGAGCCGCGGCTATGGAACGGGCAGAGGCGAGCGGGTCGAGCTTGAAGAATTCCGCGTCGGAGATGTGGATGCCGCGATCGGCGCCTTTGGCGAGGGCTTCCTTGATGGTTTGCTTGACGCGGTCGGGCCCCATGGAAATGGCTACCACTTCGCCGTTGTGCTTTTCCTTGAGGCGAAGGGCTTCTTCGAGGGCGTAGGTGTCGGGTTCGTTGGTCTCAAAGCCTATATCCGTTTCGCGGATCCAGGCGCTGCCTTCAGAGATGGAGAGAGGAGCGTCCTTCGCGGGAACCTGTTTGACGCAAACGCCGATCTTCAAGATGGAACTCCTGGAACGCAGCGTCCACAAAAGCGCACAGGCCAGAGTGCCTGTGCCACGGAATTACTTGCCTTCCCAGCGCTTGAAGACCAGGGATGCGTTAGTGCCGCCGAAGCCGAAAGAATTCGAGAGGACATAGTGCACTTCCGCCTTGCGCGCGTGATTGGGGATGTAGTCGAGATCGCAACAGGGATCGGGAGTTTCGTAATTGATCGTTGGCGGCAGAATCTGGTCGCGCAGCGCGAGCACGCTGATGCCTGCTTCTAGGCCGCCGGCGCCGCCAAGGAGATGGCCCGTCATGGATTTCGTGGAGCTGATGGGAACTTTTTTCGCGCGCTCGCCGAAAACGTGCTTGAGCGCGGTGGTTTCGATCGCGTCGCCGATGGGAGTCGAGGTGCCGTGAGCGTTCACATAGCCGATGTCGTCGGGAGAGAGCTTGGCGTCGCGCAGGGCGGCCATGGACACGCGGTAGCCGCCGTCACCCTGCTCGGCCGGCTGCGTGATGTGGTACGCGTCGCCGGACATTCCGTAGCCGACAATTTCGGCAAGGATATTGGCGCCGCGGCGCTGCGCAAAATCGAGCGATTCGAGGATCAGCACGCCCGCGCCTTCGCCGACGACGAAACCGTCGCGATTGGCGTCAAAGGGGCGGCTGGCGCGCTCGGGTTCGTCATTGCGCGTGGAAAGCGCGCGCATGGCGGCAAATCCGCCGATGCCCATGGGAGTGACGGCTGCTTCCGAGCCGCCTGCGATCATCACTTCCGCATCACAGCGCTGGATGATTTTGTACGCATCGCCGATGGCGTGCGCCGAGGCCGAGCAGGCGGTAGCAGTGGCTGAGTTGGGACCCTTGGCACCGTAACGGATGGAGACGTGTCCGGAGGCGAGGTTGATGATCGCGGCAGGAATGAAAAATGGGGAAATCTTGCCGGGGCCGCCAGCGAGGAATTTCGAGTGCTCACGCTCGATGACGTCGAATCCGCCGATGCCCGACGCGATGTAGACGCCGGTCGAGTCCGCAGTCTCCGGAGTGACGTTCAGCCCGGCCATGCGCACCCCGAAATCGGAGGCGGCGATCGCCAGCTGAATGAACCGGGCCATCTTCTTGAGTTCTTTTTTTTCGACCCAGTTCAGGGGTTCGAAATTTTTCACTTCACCGGCGATGCGGCAGTCAAACGCGCTGACGTCGAAATGGGTAACGGGGCCGATACCGCTCTTGCCGGCCTGGAGGCTGGTCCAGACCTCTTCGGTGCCGATACCGCATCCGCAGACCAGCCCAACACCGGTCACTACAACTCGGCGGCTCAAGGGGAAGCTCTCCTGTATGGGACGGGGAAGATCGGTGAACTACTTCGCTGCCTTGGCGTGCTTCTCAATGTATTCGATGGCGTCCTTCACCGTGGCGATCTTTTCGGCATCCTCGTCCGGAATCTCGATGCCAAAAGCCTCTTCGAAGGCCATAACCAGCTCGACGGTATCGAGCGAATCGGCACCCAGATCGTCCACGAATGAAGCGGTTGAAGTGACTTCGCCTTCATCCACACCGAGCTGCTCGACAATAATCTGCTTAACGCGTTCTTCGACGCTGGCCATTCTGATAGTTCCTCCGGTATCGGCTGTCTGGACCCCCTGGCAGTAAGAGGCGGGGGTGGCACTGTGAAATTAACCTGCCCATTCTATGCGGGAGGCAAGGCTGGGTCAACCTTTACGCGCATCTTGCGCGC
>JBEKTG010000101.1:0-9419 GCA_049516275.1 Candidatus Acidiferrales bacterium | reverse complement strand
ATCCAGCACCAGGGGCGTTGTCTCCAAGCCGAAGTACGGGACGGAATAGCTCCAGTCGAGCCGGAGCTTGCCGACATTCTCTCTATTGATTTGCGAGAGCGCGCTGTAGCGGTTTCCATTGACGCTGCCGGAGTAGGTGGGCCAATTTCCGGAAGCGGGACTCAGAATCGCGTCGATCACATTTTGTGAAAGGCCCTGCTGTTGCGCTGGCGCAGGGCCAACGCGGATCCCACCCATGCGACTCAGGAATGCGGTCAAATCGCGCCGCTCTTCCGGAGTGCCGGCGAAGGGAGGCATGAAAGACGGTTTTTCGTCCGTGATCGCCGTATATTCCCCTTCGCCCAGCAAATGGAATCGGCCATCGAAGGTTTGCAGCTGCAAGCTGTGAGCTCCGCGGCCGCGGGCAAACCCGCGAAGAGAAGTCCCATCCTGAAGCTGGACGTTCACCACGCTATACCCCGGAACGCTTCGCGCTCCAGGATTTTCGAGCCACTGCCCGAGTTCAGCAACGCTCAATTGGCGGCCGATTTCGGAAAGGTCCGGGCCGTTCGTGCCGCCGCGCCCCATCACCATGTGGCATTCGGAGCAGTTGCCAGCACCAAAGAAAAGATGTTCGCCAGCCGTCACATCTCCAGCCGGGGGCATTTCGAACGCAGTCGCATTCAATGATTTGATGAAAACGGCCATTGCGTGAAGCTCGGACGGCGGCAGCGGAAAAGAAGGCATGCCCCCTTGGCCACTTTTGATCACGTCCGCAATCTCATTTGCGCCGATGCTTCGAAGCCTGCGATTGTTGGCCAGCGCCGGTCCACGGTCCGTGCCTTCCGCATTGCTCCCGTGGCACAACGCACAAGTGCGCTGAAACTGGTCTCGGGCGGAAGCAATCTGGGCGCCTGAATCGGCCTCTTGCGCCGCGCCGAGCGCCGCAGGCATAGACACCGTCGCCAGCACTGCAAGCAAAAGAGGCGCTTTGGCAAACTTTCTAAGCACGCAGATAGGGTTTCAAGTATTGGTCAAGCGCGTCGCGAACCACCTTTTTCGCGGCGTCATCGAGAGGGGCATTTCTTCGGCCGTCTCCCATACCCGGAGTATTGCGAAATGTGGCGTCCTCTTTGAGGATTCCCCGGGCCTGCAGGATGTACTGGCCGGCACCGGGAATGGTCTCAAAGGCCTGGATCCTGCCGAACATATCGAATCCCTCCCGGTGTTTTCCCGCGTGCCAAAGATCGAACGCCGACTGGAAAAGATCGGCGAGCCCAGTAGTGGGGCAATGTCCGGAAAAGCCGAGGCGCATTTCTTCCAGCATCATGCGTACTCCCCGTCCGGAAAAGACCGCGAGTTTATTGTTGGTCCGTTCTCGTATCTCCGTGACGCGCGCCAGCGGGTCGCCCGCTTCATCCTTCACGCACTTCATCGTGGGAATCTGCCGGAACATCTCCACAATGAGGTCCACGCTCATATCGCCCTTGGTCTGCACCACCAGCGGAAGCTCCGTGGCGGCGCCGATCGTTTTGTAGTATTCGATGAGCGCCTTATCGTCGGCCTTATCGGGCGGTAGCGCGATAAGGGCATCCGCTCCTGTCTGCGCGGCATGCTTCGCATAGCGGAGACATGTGGCAATTTCCGGATCGGCTGACTGCACCCCGATCACCACCGACGTCTTCCCGCCCTTGCCCGCCGCAATGATGGCTTCCGCTCCATCCATGCGCTCTTTCTCAGAAAGCGTCGACCAGCCACTCGCTATTTGTGGCCACGCGAAACCCGCCACGCCTCCTCGATTGCAGAACTTTACTTCCGACGCCAGCCCATCCAAATCCAGTTTGTTGTCAGGAGTCACAGGGGTCTGGCCGATGGGAAACACGCCCCAGAACGGCTTGCCGCCGGGCGCTTTCGTATCCACCGCCCCGGCAACGTTCGATAAGCCGAGAGTGAGCGCGGTTGCTCCGGCGGCTTGCAGGAATTCCCGTCTGCTCGGGTCGGTATCGAATCGATTTATTCGCATATGGATAACGCCTCCTTCAATAAATTCCCGTGAATATACTCCAAAGATAGCCATCCCGAACATCACTAAGATTCCGGCTTAACGGCTGGAGTCCCACTGTCAAAAAACCGCGATTGGATTTACCGGCCCCCCCGTAGCGCCTGGAACGCGCAAGGGATTGATCGTGAGCAGAAAGGTCCAGCGATGCCGCTGGGCGGCAGCTTGCGCAAGAGCTTCGAGTTCGCAATTGTCGATGAGTGGGGTTCCCATCGATCGCAGCCCTAGCTGATGGATCGGTTGATTGACCCCCTCCACACCCGAAGGCCGCACGTCCTGCACCACGTCGCTGCCGAGAAGCGCCACGCCGCGCTCCCGCATCCACTTGAGACACGAAGCGTAGAGCCCCGGCGCCTGTTTGTTCAAATCCAGAGGGCCCTTTTCTTTCACGCGCAGCCACCGGCCGGTGCGGACAAGCATCGCGTCGCCGCTCTCCAAACGGAAGCCTGCCTTCCTCTCCCAAGCCTCGAGATCTTCCGGATAGATGGCTTCTTCGTCACCCAGGTACGGCACATTTTTAAGCCGGGGAATATCGAACAGCACGCCTCGCGTGAAGATGCCGTCCTTAAAAGCCATCACATCGTCTTTGCCGGCACCGCGATCGGTGAAACTCGTTTGGGGGAAGCCGTTATAAATTTGCCCTTTGTAATAGACGTGGCTCAGCGCATCCATGTGCGTGGTTTCGTTTCCATGGTAAGCCACGGCGATGGTATCGACGACGTAGGAAGCCTTCGGCTTCGGGTCGGGCCCAGGCGGCTTCGACGTAAGTGTCCACGTGGTTCGCGGAACACCTTCCACTCGCGGCCCCCCCGGGAGCGGTCCACTCGTCGGGCCCTCTTTGGGCAGGTCGGCATCGAGCGACGCGGACACCGTCACCCCATCGTGGACCAAAGCCGCAGCTGCCTTGCGCTTGGCGGGGGTAATCAGATTGATCGTTCCCGCCTGATCGTCTGCGCCCCATCTGCCCCAGTTGGAAAGCTCCGTGGACCAGCGTTCGATATCGTCGGCCGTAAGGTTCCGTGGATATCGATCGCCAGAAGCAGCTTCGGCCGGATCGCTCTCAAGCGCTATCGCCGATCCGGCAATAACCGCGGCGCTGGCCAGTAAATTTCTGCGGGAAAGCTTCGGAGCATCCATAGGGTTCCTTAAGTTCCGGGTCCGAAACAGCTACGAGCGAGGGGAAGGAGCAGCCGAGGTGTAATTCGAGAGCGCGTTTGAAATCCGGTGAGCAATTTCGAAGCCCCGGGCGGAGCGTTCGCACTTCGAACGTTCCGCCCGGCCGCCCCGAAAATCTACTGTTCGTTCTTGGGCACGCCGTTCTCATCATCCTTCGGAGGGGCCCAGCCGTCGTTCGAAGGACCGCCCTGGAAGAAATAGGAGTCCTTGCTGTAAGGACCGGTCGCGTAATGGAAGTTCGCCTGGCCGAAGATCTTGCCGGCCCTGAGAACCTCGTCATGCACCTTGGCGATCAGATCGTGGTACTTCTCGTCGGTCTGAGGATAGCCCGAGAAAGAGCTCATGTCGTTGTTTCCGATGATCACCACATCGACGCCCGGCACCGCCGCGATATCGTACGCATTCGCAACGCCGGTGGGAGTCTCGATCATGACGACGCACAGGATATTGTCATTGATGGACTGCCGATAGTAGGTGCGGAAAGGGATGCCCAGATTGTTGGGTCCCCAAACCGTGGCCGCCAATCCAGCTCCAGCGCTGCGCCGCCCCATCGGGGGATAGTGCGACCATTGGGACGCGTCTCGCGAGCGGGAGACGTCATCCACCGTCGGTACGATCACGCCCAGCGCGCCGATATCGGTCGCGTGCTGGATGTGCCATTCCTGAGCATCCGGCAACCGGATGAACGGCGAGGCACCAGCATGAGGACACGCCGCAATCATGTCCCGGATATCCCGGAACTCAAGAATGCTGTGCTGCATTTCAAACCACGTGTAATCATAATGCTTGGCCTTCTCGCAATAGCCCTTCGGATCGAAGGTGTCCTGCGTGAAACTAAAAATCTGCTTGCCCGAAAACAGCTTGGCCTTCGCTGTGTTATAGAGCGCGGGCTTCGCTGCCGTCTGGCTCTGCGCCGGTAGCTGCGCAAAAGTCAGCGCGCCTACGAGCGCTACGCCTCCCAATAAACAGGAAAGAACCTTGTTTGCCGATAATTTCATGGTGTTGCCGCCTTTCAGATTTTCCGCCAGTTTGGTCAGACCACTCCGGTCGCCGGAGGACTATATATCACCGAAACATCATGCCTTGCAAGTAGCACTTCCACCGCGGGGACGTGCTTACAACGGCGTCAATTATGGGGTCCGGCCGCGTTGCCCCCCAGCCGCTAGTCTGGCAGGCCAAATGCCAAAAACCCTGCTGGCCCCGCGATGCACACGAACTGCTTGCCTCCCACCATATACGTCATAGGAGATGCCCGAAAGGTCTCGTTCGTTGGCCAGTGCCACAGAGGCTTTCCGGTTTTGCCGTCCAGGGCGGTGAACACGCCGCTGTCTTCGCCGACAAACACAAGTCCGCCGTTGGTGGAAAGCGGCCCGCTCTCGCTTACAGCATCCGCCGTTTGGGGATAATCCCACACGATCTTTCCCGTCTGGATATCGAGTGCGCGGATCGATTTGCCGCCACTGTCCGGGGCCCGGCTGCCCGCTCCGTTGAAGTACCGCTTGCCCATTTCAAAGGGCGCGGGAATCAGGCGGCTGATCGAGCAGGTATCGCTGGCGGAAACAAAAAAGAGTTTCAGGATCGGACTGTACGAAGCCGCTCGCCAGTTCGTTCCCGATCCAGGACAGACGAGCGTGCCGTCAACCGTGGGGTCCGAATTCGGTAGCAGGATCGGCTTCCCGTCGGGCGTATAGCCGCTGGCCCAGGTGCTCTTCTTGACGAAAGGAGTTCCCAGCAGAAATTGCCCATTGGTCCGGTCCAGCACGTAGAAAAAGCCGTTCCGATTCGCCTGCACTAGGAGCTTACGAGGGGTACCCGCGAACTTTTCATCGACGAGCATCAGGGGTTCGTCCGCGTCCCAGTCATGGGTGTCGTGCGGCGTGAATTGAAAATACCATTTCAATTCTCCGGTCTCCGGTTTCAGCGCCAGCACGCTGTCCGTGTAAAGGTTGTCGCCTTTTCTGTTCGCACCGTTGTAGTCCGGGCAGGGATTGCCCACGGACCAGTACAGTAGATCGAGGTTTGGGTCGTAGGAGCCGCTCATCCATGTAGCGCCGCAGGCGTGTTCCAAGGCGCTGCCGTCGCCCCATGTTTCCGCTCCCTTCTCACCGGGCTTGGGGACCGTCCAGAAGCGCCACGAGGGTTCGCCGGTAGCGGCCTGATACGCTGCGACGAATCCGCGAGTTCCCTCTTCGCCGCCGGCGACACCCGCCACCACAAGGTCTCCCACCACGTAAGGTGCGCCGGTCGCGCTGTATTGCGACTTTGGCCAGTCGGTCATCGGCGTGTCCCACAACAACTTCCCGTTGTTTTTGTTGAGTGCAAGCAGGTGCGCGTTATCGGTCAGCATGAACACGCGCTCCCCGTCGACGGCCACGCCGCGGTTCGCGCCGCCCGATGCTTCTCCCAGCAAGCCCGGCGTGGTTGCGCGCCGGTAGACCCAGAGACGGCGCCCCGTTGTGGCGTCCAAGGCGTACACCGCGTTGATCGATGTAACGTACATGATCCCGTCCACCACCGCGGGCGTAGCCTCCAGTCGCGGAGCTCCGGGAACCGGAAACATCCATTTCAGGGTCAGATGCCGGACGTTGGCGGTGTTGATCTGATCCAGCGGACTGTTGCGGTTGCTTGTGAAGCTGCCGTCATATCTCGGCCAGTCCAGCTTCGGCATCACCGGCTTCTCGCGATAGGTATCGCCCTCGCGTGCCAGCAGATGCATTTTGCCGTCGGGCGTGGCCAGGTCCATGTCAAAGTTCGAATCGCTGAGTATCTCGCCCTGCAGAACCCGCCCATCCTGCAGTTTTGCCGTACCCTGCCTCACTACCACCGGTGTCGCGGGAGCAATGGTGTGCAGGAAGGTCAGCAGGTCCTTCATCTCCGCATCTTTGATGTCGTGAGGCGGCATGGCCCGCACCCCCGAGCGGATCAGGGACGCGATCTGTTCGTCCGTGTTCGACGCAACGTAAGCTGAAAGACTCGGGGCGCGGTCGCTCCCATGCCCGTCCGCGCCGTGGCAAACCGCGCATCGCGTGTTGAAAGAAAGCTGGCCGGCGCCGGAGGGAGCCTGTCTCGCCTGGGTTCCGATGGCGAACAAGGCAAAGCAAATCAGGAGCTTCTTCATGTACGGAGTCCTCCACAAAAACGGCGAGCGGATTATAGCAACACACGCAAATCAGGCGCTCAATAAAACAGGTTCTGATCTATTGATACTCGCGGGCGACCTCCCTGGTTTCAAATTCGTTGTAACGAGTTGGCCGGAGAAGTATCATCCGCGAGTCCAAAAATAGAGACCGGGGAAGAAGCATACGCGAGAAGAAAACGCATGGTGACAAGAAGAGAAGTTCTCGCGCTGGCTGGCTCTGCTCCGGCTTTGCTTGCGGCAGCGCGAGCGGAGGGCCAAGCACCGGAACAAACCCGATTGGAGCAGCATGAGTTCGTTCAGGCGATCACCTCCTTTGAAAAGACAAATGCCGGCGTCGTCTTCCACTGTGCTACGAATCAGGGAAAGAACGTCGATGTAACTCTGACCGTGTGTACCCCTGAAATCCTGCGCGTGCAGATGTGCCCGGACGCCGCTTTAAAGAATGTGAAGGGCCTGCTTGAAATCAAGGAAGACTGGCCTCCCGCCGCCTTCCAAGTCACCGAGAAACCGGAAGCCATCTCGGTTGAAACAGACTCCTTACGCATCGAATTCCAGAAAAAGCCCTGGAAGTACTCGGTTTACGACAAGCAAGGAGCGCTGGTTCTTCAGGAACATGTGAACGATGTGGACACGCAGGGAAACTTTCGCGCTTTACCTCTGGGTTTCACCACCGTGGACGGAAAATTCCACAGGTCGAACGAAACGCTGGCCCTCCCGGCCGATGAAAGCTTCTACGGATTGGGCGAGCGGTACACCAAGCTGAACAAGCTTGGTTTGCGCGTGAATGGCTGGCTCGCGAATGCCTGGGGCGCGGGGACCGACGATACCTACAAGGCGATTCCCCTCCTCATGAGTACCGGCGGCTACGGAATTTTCGTCAATACCACGTTCCGCAATCGATGGGACGTGGGCAGCCGTTCGGTGGTGTCCTATACATTTTTAGTTGACGATCCTCGCTTGGATTTCTTCATCATCTATGGCCCCACTTTCAAGGAAGTGCTGCCTCGCTATCTGGAGATCACCGGCCGCCCGGCGTTCCCGCCTAAAAAGTCCTTCGGTTTCTGGTTCAAAGCTCCGGGCCGCGCGATCGGAGAAAACGCTCCGCTGGCGCTCGCGAAAAAGTTCAGGGAAATGGACCTTCCCATGGACTTCTTCACGCACGTGGTATCGCTGCGCACGGCAAATCAGGAAGAAGAATTGGCTCTTGCCCGGCAGATGTCCAAGGAACTAGGCCCCCTTGGCATTGAGATTGGCCTGTACGTCAGCCCTTTTATGGAGATGGACTGGCAGGCCACCCAGGAGGCCAAAGCCCGCGGATACGTCCTCACACAAAAGGACGGGTCCCCATATGGAGCCCTTCTGGCTGGCTCGCCGGGTTACCCCGCCACACCCAACAAGATCGAAGAATCGCTCGAAGCAGTCGAGAGGGACGATGCCTGGAGGGCCCGCTACTACAAAACCAACCGCGTGCCTCTTCTGCTTCCCGACTTCACCAATCCAGCCACGGTCCAGTGGTGGAAGGACAAAGTGGCCGCTTACGTAAAAGCCGGCTGCTTCGGTGTCGGGATGTCCGACTTCGGCGAAGACACACCCGTGGACGCCTGCTATTACAACCAGCGCAGCGCCCTCGAAATGCACAATCTTTACCCGCTGCTCTATCACAAGGCTACTTTTGAGGCCATCGCCGAAAGCTCCGACCGCAGACCGTTGATCAACGCCCGTTCCGGAACAGCAGGAATCCAGCGCTATCCGATCTGCTGGTCCGGCGATCCTATCTGCGAGTGGGAGGAAATGGCCTCCACTCTTCGCGCAGGACTTTCCATCGGGCTGTCGGGAGTGCCCTTCTGGAGCAACGATATCGCAGGCTATCTCTCGACCGGCGATCTGACGCCGGAACTTTATATTCGCTGGTTGCAGATGGCCATATTTCAATCGCATGTGCGATTCAATGGCCTCCCGCTCAGGGCGCCTTGGGCTTTCGGGGATGTCGCTGTCGCCACCTACCGGAAATACGCGAAGCTCCGTTACCGGCTGCTGCCCTATATCTATTCCCACGCATACAACGCGACCAAAACAGGCCTGCCCATGATCAGAGCGATGGTGCTCGACTTCCAGGATGATCCCGGCACGCACAATATCCAGGACCAATACATGTTTGGAGACGCTTTCCTGGTAGCGCCCGTCTACAAACCGGTCAGTAAACGCACGGTTTATCTGCCTGAAGGAACGTGGCACGAATACGAAACGGGCAAGGAATATTCCGGCCCCGCGACTTTGCACATCGAGCCTCCCCTGGACACTCTGCCTCTCTACGTGAAAGAAAACTCCATCATTCCCATGGGACCCGATCTGGATTACATCGGCGAGAAGCCGTTAAATCCGATAACCCTCGACATCTGGCTATCTTCCCAGGCGGAGTGCACTCTTTACGACGATGACGAGCGAGCGCACACAGAGGAAATTGTGAAGTGCCTGGCACAGAAGAACGGGAACCAGATAACGCTGAGCGTAGGCCCGTCGGGTAAGACCTACATCGCGAAGTTTCGCCAGACAGCCCGGCCGAAACAGGTAGCCGTAAACGGCACCGCGATTCCATACGTCTGGTCGTTCGAGGCTTTCCAGAAGGCCAATCTTGGCTGGTATTTCGACCCATCTTCTGTCGTGTACGCGAAATTCATCGCGTCCGGAACCGGGGCGGAACTTGCGCTCCACTCGTAATCAGGCTGCGCAGCGTTCGTCCACATAAAATCGTCGCGCGGAGGAAAAGATATGGTGACAAGAAGAGAAATCCTTGCTTTAGCGGGCTCCGCTCCGGCCTTGCTCGCGGCAACACGAGCAACCGCCGCGCCCCAGGCGCAAACAGAGACGGAGCAGCACGAGTTCGTTCAGGCCATTTCTTCTTTCGAAAAAACCAGCACCGGCGTCGTATTTCACTGCGCAACGAGTCAGCACAAAAGCGTGGACGTCAATTTGACGGTGTGTACCCCTGAGATTCTTCGCGTCCAGATGTGCCCCGACCCGCAGTTGAAGAACGTAAAGGGCTTGCTCGAGATCAAGGAAGACTGG
>JBEKTG010000100.1:0-9448 GCA_049516275.1 Candidatus Acidiferrales bacterium | reverse complement strand
CAACGCGATCGCCGTGGATGCTAAAGGCAACGTCTACGTGGCCGATCGCGGCAACAAGCGCATCCAGGTGTTCGACAACGACGGCAATTTCAAGACGCAATATGCCGGCATCGGCTCTCCCATGGCGATGTGCATCACGCCGGGGCCGCATCAATACCTCTATGCTTCCAATTCAAACGACGCCGGCAATTTTGATAACGGCGAAATCTATAAGCTGGAGCTCGATGGCACCGTGCTCGGAAAATTCGGCTCTGCCGGCAAGGGACCGAAGCAGTTCGGCACGGTTCACGCGATCGATTGCCAGAGCGAGAACGAACTCTACGTCGGCGAGGTCCTCAACTGGCGCGTGCAGCGCGTTACGCTGCATCCCGGTGGCGGCAAGAGCTCGCGCTAAGAATCTGCTTCCCGGTGGATTCCTGAGCCAAGCGCATTCCTACAGCATTCGCAGTATTTGCAGGATGGATACAAACGCCAGCTCCAGGCCATTGACCCACGGAACACCCAAGTTCTATCCTCCGGATCGATAGACAAAAAGATCACAATGCCACCGGGAAGAGGGCCGGAAACGAAAGTCTATCCGGCCCTTTTTCATTTTATCTTCCGCTCTCGCTCGCCTTCAGACGTTGGTTCCCTGCGATTGCGCGCTCGTTCCGCCCGGTGTAGATTATGCTCGGCCTGGAGCGGAAGGAGCCACGCATGAGCGCTCGCGAAAAAGGGCGGAGGCAATTTCTAAAGAAAGCAGTCCTCGCGGGATTGTCCGCCGGGGCGATCGGAACCTCTGCCGGAGCGCAGACGGCCGAACCTGGGAACACCGCTCCTGATCTTAAAAAATTGCATGCTTACGGCGAGCGTTCGCGCTTCGAAACCGCGGCTCGCTCGGGAACGATGGGCGACATGTACCCGCCCGGAGGCATGCCTTCGGGAACTCCCAGAGATTTCGGTTTGCGCACGCCGCTGCAGGACACCGTAGGATTCATCACGCCGTCCCCTTTGCACTACGTGATTTCGCATGCCCACGAGCCGCCCGATATCGACCCGCGCGAACATCGCCTGATGATTCATGGAATGGTGGACCGTCCCGTGATCTTTACCTTGGAGGAGCTTAAGCGGTTGCCCTCGGTCTCGCGCCCTCATTTCATCGAATGCAACGCCAACAGCTCGACGGCGGGTCCCGGCGGCGCGGCCCGCGTGGCCGTGGAAGCCACTGTGCGCGAGACGCATGGTTTCACCAGCTGTAGCATCTGGACCGGCGTGCCACTCTCGCTGCTTCTCGATCGGGCGGGCGTGCAGAAAGGCGCCACCTGGATCGTCGCGGAGGGTTCCGAAGAAGGGAAGCACGCGAAGAGCATTCCCCTGGAGAAGGCCCTCGATGATGTTCTTGTCGCCTACGGACAGAATGGCGAGGCGATCCGTCCCGAGCAGGGCTACCCTCTGCGGCTGGTGGTGCCCGGGTGGGAAGGCATCAACAATGTGAAATGGCTGCGCCGCATCAAGGTGGTCGATCAGCCGTACATGGGAATGATGGAATCGACGAAATATCCCAGCTTGCGGCTCGACGGCAAGGCGCGCTGGTTTCAATTCGAACTTGGGCCTCGCTCGGTGATTACGCGCCCGTCCGGCGGACAGAAGCTGCCTGCGCCCGGATTCTACGAGATCAGCGGCCTCGCGTGGTCTGGCCGCGGCACAATTCGCAAGGTGGAAATATCGACGGACGGCGGTCGAACCTGGAAGGAGGCCCAGATACAGGGCCCGGCTTATTCAAAGTCGCACACGCGATTCGCCATGGACTGGACCTGGGATGGGGAAGAAACCATCCTCCAGGCGCGCTGCTCGGACGATCAGGGCGAAGTCCAGCCCACGATGGCTGATCTCGCGAAAATCTGGGGCGTCGATCTCGATTTCTTCAGGAGCACCTCGATTGTGATCGGCCACTTCAATGCGATTCAGCCCTGGAAGGTGAACCGGGATGGGAGCGTGCACAATGCC
Source organism: Candidatus Acidiferrales bacterium (assembly GCA_049516275.1). Classification (GTDB taxonomy): domain Bacteria; phylum Acidobacteriota; class Terriglobia; order Acidiferrales; family UBA7541; genus Palsa-295. Next base: position 7,462 of record JBEKTG010000100.1, on the reverse strand, counting down.
CTGTTTGCCTAGATCGCTTGCGCTTCTGATCGGAATCGTGATGTGCGTCATCGCGGCCGGAGCGCAGACGCGCGATTATAAGAACGTGGGAAGGGCGCCCACGGAGGCGGAAATCAAGGCTTGGGATATCACCATCGGGCCTGACGGCAAGGGGCTGCCCCCCGGAAGCGGCAGCGCGAAAGAGGGCGCTCCGATTTTCGCGGAGAAATGCGCCAGTTGCCACGGCCAGAATTTGCAGGGAAGTCCGCTAGGGCCGACGCTAGTGGGAGGAAGTGGTTCCTTGACCTCGATACAACCTAAGCAAACGGTTGGCAGTTATTGGCCGTTCGCAACCACCGTTTGGGATTGGATCAACCGGGCTATGCCGCGGGGGCAGGGTGAATCGCTGAGCTCAGGAGAAGTCTATTCGCTCACGGCCTTCGTCTTGTACAAAAATGGCATCGTGCAGGAAAGCGATGTACTGGACGCCCAGAGCCTGCCAAAAATACAGATGCCGAATCGTAATAATTTTGTTCCCGTGAACACCAGCGAAATTTGGGAGCACAACAAGCGCGCCTGCCATACCGGGACCTGCCCATAGATAATGAACCGGTTGCGGATGCTTGCGCTTTCCTTCGGGCGACAGCAAGGTAATTGCGGGGTATGATCGAACGTTCAATGAGCGTGGCCGAAACGCGTAATCCGCGTAGCTGAAAGGGGAAAACCGAATGCAACAACTCAATGAGAACACGGTGGTCGAAGCCGTCCTGGCGCAGATGGCGTCCACGCCGAACCCTCGATTCAAGGAAATCATGAATGCGGCCGTCAGGCACCTTCATGCGTTTGCGCGCGAAGTGAATTTGACGCCCGAGGAATGGCTCGAAGGCATCCGCTTTTTCACCGAAGTGGGGCAGAAATGCACTCCGTACCGCCAGGAATTTATCCTGCTTTCGGACACGCTGGGCCTGAGTTCCCTCGTGGGCCTGATGAGCGACGCGCGCACACCGGGCGGGCACACCGACGCAAGCCTGCTCGGCCCCTTCTATCGCATGAATTCGCCGAAATTCAAGCTCGGCGATTCGATCGTCAAGGAGATCAGGGGCACCGAGATCGTGATGCATGGCCGCGTCACGGATTCGAACGGAAAGGGAATTCCCGGAGCATCCGTCCAGGTCTGGCAGACCGATGAGAAGGGCGACTACGATTTGCAGCGCCCGAACGCTGCCACCGATATGGACCTCCGCGGCACTCTCCACGCCGACGCCGAAGGCCGCTACTATTTCCGCACCGAGGTTCCCGCAGGCTATTCGATTCCGATGGACGGCCCGGTCGGCGAGATGATCCGCGCACAGAAACGCCACGGCTTTCGCCCTTCGCACATTCACTTCCTGATTGGCGCGCCGGGCTATCGAGAGGTCGTGACCGCTCTCTACATCCATAATGATCCGCACATCGATTCCGACACTGTCTTCGGCGTGACGGATTCTCTGATCGTGAGGGTCAACGAATCCGATCCCGCGTCTCCTCTGCCGCACCTGCCGAGCATCAAATATGACTTCCAGCTGGCTGCCGCAGGAAAGGGTGAAGGTTCGGGACGCGTCGGCGCCGATCCCTCGCAAATAACGAAGAAGCCGACCGAAACCGCACCCTCACTGACCTGACACTGACCTGACAACGAGCTGAAAAGGGCCCCTATGACGAACACGGTTGCATTGCGGAATCACTTCGGCGGCGAGTGGAAGCCCTCGAACAGCGCCGAATCGCTCGGCGTTATGAACCCGGCCACGTCGGAGTTACTCGCGCGCGTGCCGCTCGGCGCGGCCGGCGACGTAGACGCGGCGGTTCGGGCCGCGGCTGCGGCCTATCCGGAATGGCGCCGCACTCCTCCGCAGGATCGCATTCAGTATCTCTTCAAGCTGAAGCAGTTGCTCGAAGACAACGTCGAGGAGATCGCTCGCATTTGCACCACGGAAAACGGCAAAACGCTGACGGAATCCCGCGCCGAATTGCGCCGGGCCATCGAGAATGTCGAAGTCGCCTGCGGCATCCCCACCCTCATGCAGGGCTACAACCTGGAGGACGTCGCCAGCGGGATCGACGAGATGATGATTCGCCAGCCGTTGGGAGTCACTGCGGCCATCGCGCCCTTCAACTTCCCGGTGATGATTCCTTTCTGGTTCCTGCCGTACGCGATTGCCTGCGGAAACACGTTCATCCTCAAGCCTTCAGAGCGAGTGCCGCTCACCTCGCAGAAGGTCTTTGAGTTGATGGAAAAGCTGAAGCTTCCGCCGGGCGTGGTGAACATGGTCCACGGCGGCAAACCCGTCGTTGACGCGCTGCTCGCGCATCCCGACGTGCGGGCGATCAGCTTCGTGGGGTCCACCCCGGTAGCGAAATACGTCTACGCGCAGGGCGCCGTGTACGGGAAGCGCGTCCAGTGCCAGGGAGGCGCGAAAAATCACGTCCTGGTTCTGGACGACGCGGACCTGGAGACATCCACGCGAATCATCAGCGACAGCGCTTTCGGCTGCGCGGGTCAGCGCTGCCTCGCGGTGTCGGTAGCCGTGGTAGTAGGCGATGCCCAGAAGAAATTCAAGGAGTCCATCGTCAACGCAGCCAGCGCCATTCACGTGGGCAACGGGCTCGATGATTCCGTGCAGATGGGGCCCGTGATCACGCCCGAGAGCAAGGCCCGCATCGAAAGCCTGATCGCCAAAGGCACCAGTGAAGGCGCGCAACCGCTCCTCGACGGCCGTTCCGGCAACGGAACAGGAAACGGCAAAGGAAACTTCCTCAAGCCGACAATTCTCGACAACGTGCCGGCTTCGAGTTCGCTTTCCACCACCGAAATCTTCGGCCCGGTGCTGAGTCTGGTGCCCGCGAATACGCTTGAGGAGGGAATTGAGATCCTCTCGCGCAGCCCTTACGGCAACATGGCTTCGATTTTCACCAGCAGCGGCGCCTCCGCCCGGAAGTTCCGCTACGAAGTTCCCGCGGGAAATGTGGGGATCAACATCGGCGTGGCTGCGCCCATGGCTTATTTCCCGTTCAGCGGATGGCGTGACAGTTTCCTGGGCGTCCTTCACGGCCAGGGGCGGGACGCGATCGAGTTTTACACTGACAAGAAAATCGTGGTCGAGCGCTGGCCGAAGGCGTGGTCCCGCAAGTTTTAGCCAATCTTTTGATTTTTCGGTAACAAAATGAGGGAGACCCGCAGGTCTCCCTCTCACCCCCACCCCAGGATTCCAGTCCAGGCGCGTACGCGGCAAAACCAGCCCATCCCAGAACAAGAGCGCATTGCAGATTGCAGGAGCAAATGCGCTGCCAATCGCCTGCTGCGGCGCTTGAATGATCCGGTGCTGTCGCCGCGAGACTTACATAAAGTCTGACGATCGCGGCGCCGCGCTGTCACATGTCGATATACGGTTTTCTGAAACTCCGCCCGGCGGTTCTACGATCTTCGGAAACTCCAGCGAGCGAAGCATGTCACCGCAACCCGTCTCGCTCTCGAGGTTGAAAAGCCTCGGCATGGTCCGTATGCTAGTGCCTCTAATGAAGATCGCGCTAGCCCAGTTCAATCCCACCGTTGGCGATTTCGAAGGCAATTCGGCGCGAGTCCTGGAACTGGCTCGCCAAGCGCAGGCGGGTGGAGCGGAGATCGCGGTGTTCTCCGAGCTTTGCCTCTGTGGCTATCCGCCGCAGGACCTCATCGAACGGCCTGCCTTCGTTCACCGCAACCACGAAGCACTCGCGCGCCTGGCTCAGCTTGTCCCGATCCCCTCCGTTGTCGGATATGTCGGCAAGGCGCAGGACGATACGGGCAAACCCGTCGCGAACTGCGCGGCCGTGATCGGCCACGGGAAAATCCTGTTCGAGCAGCGAAAGATGCTGCTGCCCACCTACGATGTCTTCGACGAGTCCCGGTATTTCCAGCCCGCGACTTCCCAGCACGCCTTTTTTCTCGGCGCCGAAACCCTGGGGATCACCATCTGCGAGGACATCTGGAACGACAAGAATTTCTGGGCGCAGCGCCTCTATGAACGCGATCCTGTAAGCGAGTTGATCGGGAAGGGAAGTTCGGTCGTTTTGAATATCTCGTCCTCCCCGTACACGATCGACAAGCGCGGGGTTCGCCACGATATGCTGAAGGCCATGGCCAAGCGCCACGAGGTTCCGGTTGTGTACGTCAATCAGGTGGGCGGCAACGATAGCCTGATTTTTGACGGTTCGAGCGTCGCCTTCCTCCCTGACGGCCGGGTTGCCGCGCTCGCCAAATCGTTTGAAGAAGATCTCGTGTTTTTCGACACGGTCACCGGAGTGGGAGACATCCACCCGCAGATCGATGACGAGCTTGAGGCCGCCTACCGTGCGCTCGTGCTTGGCACTCGCGATTACGTTCGCAAATGCGGCTTCCGCAGAGTGGTCATCGGCCTGAGCGGCGGCATCGATTCCGCTCTTGTAGCGGCCGTCGCCACAGACGCTCTCGGCGCCGCAAACGTGATTGGCGTCAGCATGCCCGGCCCTTATTCCTCCGAGGGAAGCATCCTGGATGCGCGAAAGCTGGCCGCAAATTTGGGCATCGAGCTCCTGACGCTCCCGATCGGCGAGACGTTCAACAGTTACCGGGCGACACTGAAAGACACTTTCGCGGGTCTGGAGGCTGGCGTCGCCGAAGAAAATATTCAGGCGCGTATCCGCGGCAATCTCCTGATGGCGCTCTCGAACAAATTCGGCTCTCTCGTGCTGAGCACCGGCAATAAGTCCGAAATGGCCGTAGGCTATTGCACGCTGTATGGCGACATGGCGGGCGGCCTCGCCGTGATTTCCGACGTGCCGAAGACGATGGTATACGAGCTTGCGAGGGTCGCCAATCGCGCCAGGCAGCGCATACCGGAAGCCAGCCTGACGAAGCCTCCCTCCGCCGAGCTCCGCCCGAATCAAACGGACCAGGACAGCCTTCCGCCCTACGACGTCCTCGATCGGATTCTCAAGTCCTATGTCGAGGACCTTCGCAGCCCGGAAGAGATCGCCCAGCACTACGGCTTCTCGCTGGACCTGGTGCGCGGGGTTGCGCTCCAGGTGGATCGCAACGAGTACAAGAGAAAGCAGGCGCCCCCGGGACTGAAGGTCACCTCAAAGGCTTTTAGCGTCGGACGCCGTTTCCCACTCGCGCAGAAATTTGCCGTATAGACGCAGTGAGTTTCAAACGCTTTTCATGCAGGCGGCATCACAACCGGGAAAACGCGGATGGCACGCTCGATTCGGCACAAGAGAGAAACCAAGGGAGACCGGCTCAAATGTTTATAAGAAAGCTGATTCTCAACATGGCCGCAATACTGCTGAGCGCATTGCCGGCGCTCGCGCAAAGTTCCAAGGGCGCGGCCCCGGCAACGCCGGCGGCTCCCGACCAGGCGCAGATTCTCAAGACCACTGAAGCCTTCGTGCGCAGCCTGTTTGCGTGGGGTACGGATTTCAAAGTAAAGCTCGGCCCGCTGACCCAATCCACGGCGTCCGACTACTATCTGGTCCCCATTGAGGTCACTCTGAACGACCACAGCGACAACGGCGAAGTCTACGTCAGCAAAGACGGCAAAACGCTGTTCCGCGGTGACATGTTCGATATGGCTGCCGATCCCTACGCCTCCGCCCGCGCCAAGATGCACATCGAAGGGAACCCGGTAAAAGGTCCCGCGGATGCGCGCGTAACCCTCGTCGAGTTTGGCGACTTCGAGTGCCCGAATTGCCGCCAGCTGGAACCGGTCCTCAAGGATTTCTTCGATCAGTACAAGTCCAAGCTGCGTCTGGTGTTCAAGGACTTTCCGCTGGAGCAGGTGCATCCCTGGGCAAAGACGGCCGCGATTGGCGGGCGCTGCGCCTTCCTGCAGTCACCCGACGCTTTCTGGAAGATGCACGACGCGATTTACACAAACCAGGATTCCATTACCCCCGAAAATGTGTGGGATAAGCTGAATGAATTCGCCGTGCAGTTCGGGCTGAACGGGGACGCCTTCAAGGCTTGCCTCGCGTCACCGGAGGCTGCAAAGGCCGTCGAGACGAATCAGCAGGATGGCGCGGCCCTCAACGTCAGCGGCACTCCCACGGTATTCGTCAACGGTCGGCCTGTGGCGGGCGGAGACCCGAACGCGCTGCGCCAGCTCATCGACTTCGAACTGGCCACTCCTGCGAAGTAACGGCCACTTCACACAGGCTCAAGAGTCGCTTTCAGACGAGACACCGACGCCTCGATTTCCTGACTTTCCTCGCCCGGCGCGAAGAAAGCATCCCAGTCAATATCGGGAAATCCCATTCTCGTTGCGTGAGCCCGCAGTTGGTCGTGCAAGGAAGAAGTTCTTGCAGGCCGGCTTTTCTGAAGCGCATCGAAAATCACCCGGTGATCCTCCACCCGCCATCGATAAGAAGCTAACTCCTGGAGGATACGTTCACGCAGGACTGGCGTGGTCGACGGCTGGCAAAGCGCCCGTAAAAGAGCACGCTCTATTTCACGCAGCTCTTCGCTGGAACTGCGAGGCATTCAGGGATTGTAGAAGAAAAAGGAAGAGACACGCCAGAGAACCCACTGCCGAATCCATGGCGGATAGGCAGTCGGGCAGATACCACAGCTAGGCTGCGTTCGTGATGACCGGGCGGACAAAGTCGAGCCGGTCGATGCTGGCCGCTACGCCGTAGACGGGTCCCAGATCGCCGTCAATTTGGGAGACGCGCAGCACTTTAGCGCTCGCGCGTACCAACACCGATTTGCCTCGTTCCCGTTCCGTTGGCAGTGCGAAAGTAAGCTCCATACCAGCGCCCGACTTGAACAGAGTGGTGGAGTGGAAGTACAGTCCAGAACGCGAAATGTCCCGCAGTTGCGCGGTGTGGAATTCCGTCGGGCGGTGCCGCGAGAGGCATACCTGCAAAGGCAAATAAACCTCGTACCGCCGTGCTTTCCTACGCTCTCCCATAAGTCCCCACCAGTCGTCCCCTCACCGCTGCACGGTCAAGGCCACCACCACAGAGGTAAGTCCGATTGATTTCATGCGGGTTATGGTGGTTCTAGAACTCCAGGAATGGAAAAGATCGGGAAAAAATTCCCGATGCAGGAATTTAATGCAGAGTCCTAGGACTTCAGCGGCTTTCCAGGTGTTGCGCCCTTGCCTGTTCGCACTTCCGATTGGGGCGGATGGCTGATTTCGGCTTCGATCGCCCGGACATATTCGGGGGAAATTTCCATGAATTCGACCCCAATTCCCACCCCGGCGAGGCAGTACCGTACCTCGGCTCGGGTAGTCACTTCGACGCCGGAATGGGCCAGCTTGAAACTCACAGTCAGCACTGCGCCCACGGGGAAATTCTTCGTTGTGTTGATGAACATCCCGCGGGTGCTGATATCGGGCGGCCGTGTAGCAACCTCCTCGCTGTGGCCTTCGTAGGTAACGGAGAGATCGCGCAGGCTGGAAAAGCGGTACACCAGCCGCGATTGGTT
>JBEKTG010000099.1:0-9448 GCA_049516275.1 Candidatus Acidiferrales bacterium | reverse complement strand
AATCGACAAGCTGAAGAACGAAGTGCAGAAGCGCACCAACCGCGAAGTGCACATCGACATTCAGGAAGTGCATCGTCCCGAACTCGCAGCCCAACTGGTGGCGGAATCGATCGCGCTCCAGCTGGAAAAGCGCGTGGCCTTCCGGCGCGCCATGCGCAAGGCGGTGGACTCGGCGCTGCGCTTTGGCTGCAAGGGAATCAAGGTGCACGTGGGCGGGCGTCTGAACGGCGCGGAAATCGCCCGCAAGGAATGGTATTTGCAGGGGCGGTTGCCGCTGCAGACCCTTCGCGCGGACATCGATTACGGGCTGGCCGAGGCCCACACCACCTACGGGATCATCGGCGTGAAGTGCTGGATTTACCAGGGCGAAAAAATCCCGGCTCGCGCCAAGCGCGGCGCCGGCGTAAATGCAAGCGCGGAAGCGTAAGGGAACGGGCCAGTCATCATGTTGATGCCGAAAAAAGTAAAGTACCGCAAGCAGCAGCGCGGGCGCCGCACCGGAAAAGCGTGGCGGGGAGGCGCGCTGGCGTTTGGCGATTACGGGCTGAAGGCTCTCGAGCCGGCCTGGATCACCGACCGCCAGATTGAAGCCTCGCGCGTCGCCATCACCCGGTTCATCAAGCGCGGCGGAAAGCTGTGGATCAGGATCTTCCCGGACAAACCCTTCACCAAGAAGCCGGCCGAGACGCGTATGGGCAAGGGCAAAGGTCCACCGGAGCGCTGGGTGGCGCCGGTCAAGCCGGGCCGCATCATGTTTGAGATGGCGGGCGTCGATCTCGCGTCGGCCACCGAGGCCATGAAGCTCGCGGCCAGCAAGATCCCCATCCGGACGAAGTTCGTCACGCGTGCGGAGGAGCTGTAATGGCGGAGAAAGCGGAAAGAATCGAAAAGTACCGCAACATGAATCCCGGCGAGCTCGAAATTCAGGAGCGCGAACTCGGCGAGCAGATTTTCCGCCTGCGGTTTCAGCTATCCACCGGACAGACCGAAGGGCTGAAAAAACTCCGGGAAGCCAAGAAGGACTTCGCCCGCGTCAAGACCCTGCGGCGCGAAGCCGAACTGAGGAAAAAGTAATGGCGAATGAAACAGCGGCGCCGCAGCAGGCGGCCCAGGAGCGCGGCGCCCGGCAGGAATTGGTCGGCGTGGTCACCAGCGCCAAAATGCAGAAGACCATCGTCGTGAAGGTCACGCGCGCCACGCAGCATCCGCTCTATCATCGCGTGGTGCGGTCGGGGAAAAAATACTACGCGCACGATGAAACAGGGGAAGCGCGCGTGGGCGATACGGTGCGAATTGTTGCCACCAGGCCGCTTTCGAAGCTGAAGCGGTGGCGGCTCAAGCAGGTTGTCACGCGCTCGACGCGCGTACGCTGAGCCGTACTTAGCAGTTTAGGGGAGCACGAACATGGTTCAGATGCGAACATGGCTGACGGTAGCCGATAATTCCGGCGCCCGCCAGATCACCTGCATCCTTCCGCTGGGAGGAGATGCGGGATTGAAGGCCGGTTTGGGTGACGTAATCACCGCCGCGGTAAAAGAAGCCACACCCGATGGCCAGGTAAAAAAGGGCAAGGTTGTGAAGGCGGTGGTGGTGCGAACGCGGAAAGAGCAGCGGCGCAAGGATGGAAGCTACATCCGGTTTGACGACAATGCCGCCGTAATTATCAACGATGCGGGCGAGCCGGTGGGAACGCGCGTTTTCGGGCCGGTAGCCCGCGAGCTGCGCGAGAAGAAGTTCACCAAGATCATTTCGCTCGCTCCGGAAGTGTGGTAAACGACGATGCCCATCCGAAGAATAAAGGAAACTCCGGCGCCGCTGGGAATCCGCCACGGCGACATGGTAAAGGTGATGTCCGGCCGGTCGAAGGGCAAGACCGGGAAAGTCCTGACGGTCGATCCGGCAAAGCGCCGCGTTACCGTCGAGCACGCGAACATTATCAAGAAGCACACGCGGGCCAACCCGTCGAAGAATGTGCGCGGCGGTATCCTTGAAAAGGAAGGGCCCATTCACGTCTCGAACGTGATGTTGCTCTGTCCGGGATGCGGGAAGCACACCCGCGCGGGACACACCACGCTGCCGGACGGCACCAAGACCCGCGTCTGCCGGCGCTGCAACACGACTTTTGAACACTAGAAGAGGCAAGGTAAGAAGCGAATGATTACCCGTTTGCAGGAAAAGTATCGCAAAGAAGCCATCCCGGCGCTGACCAAGCGCTTCGGATACCCGAACACCATGGCGGTGCCGCGAGTTTCCAAGGTAACCGTGAACATCGGCCTGGGCGAGGCCAGCCAGAACGTGAAGCTTCTGGACACGGCGGCGCAGGAACTGGGGCAGATCGCCGGGCAGAAGCCGGTGATCACGCGCGCGAAGAAGTCCATTGCGAACTTCAAGATTCGCAAGGGCATGCCGATCGGCTGCATGGTCACGCTGCGCGGCGAGCGCATGTATGAATTCCTCGACCGCCTCGCGAGCATCGTGTTTCCGCGCGTGCGCGACTTCAAAGGCCTGCCGCCCAATTCCTTCGACGGGCGCGGCAATTACACTCTCGGGCTGCGCGACCAGCTGGTGTTTCCGGAAATCGATTACACCCGGGTGGACAAGATCAAGGGCATGAACATCACGATTACCACGACGGCCCGGACCGACGAAGAAGGGCGCGAGCTGCTCAAGCTGCTCGGCGTGCCCTTCCGGGCTTAAGGAGACAGAAATTGGCTAGAACCAGTCAGATGGCGAAGTTGGCGCGGAAGCCGAAGTTCAAGGTCCGCAGGCGGAGCCGTTGCCGGATCTGCGGGCGCGGCCGTGGTTTCCTGCGCAAGTTTGAAATGTGCCGCATTTGTTTCCGCGGCCACGCGCTCAAGGGAGAAATTCCCGGCGTCGTGAAGGCAAGCTGGTAAGGACAGAGGAATGACCACCGATCCCATTGCAGATTTGTTGACGCGCATTCGCAACGCCGCGAAAGCCCGGCACCCCCGCGTGGATTTGCCCGCTTCCAAGCTCAAGCTTGAAATCGCGCGGATCCTCAAGGAAGAGGGCTATCTCGCGAATTACAAAGTAGTTGACGAAAAGGGTAAGAAGACGCTGCGCGTTTTCCTGCGCTACACACCCGAGCGCCGCAGCGTGATCACCGACCTGCAGCGCGTGTCGCGGCCCGGCTCGCGGCGCTATGTCGGAAAGTTCGGGATTCGCCCGGTGGTAGGCGGCATGGGGATTTCGATTCTCTCCACGCCTCGCGGCGTGATGACCGGACAATCCGCCCGCAAGGAAGGCCTGGGCGGCGAACTGTTGTGCGAGGTTTGGTAAGAGTTTCAGGGAACGAGGTTTGAACAGGCTATGTCGCGAATTGGAAATAAGCTGATCCCGGTTCCATCCGGCGTGAAGGTGCAAATCAAGCCGGATGCCGTCGAAGTGCAGGGGCCCAAGGGCAAGATGACCGTGGCGCTGCCGCACGGAATTCACTTCGAGCAGAAGGACAATATCCTCACCGCCAAGCGGGCCACCGAAAATCAACGCGCTCTCCATGGCTTGGCTCGCGCGCTGGTAGCCAACGCGGTCACTGGCGTTACGCAGGGCTTTAAGAAAGACTTGGACATCGTCGGAGTAGGCTATCGCGCCGAGGTGAAGGGCAAGAACGTCGTCCTCGCCCTGGGATATTCACACCCGATCGAATTTCCGATCCCCGAAGGGATCGTCATTGCCGTCGAAAAGCAGACGCACATGTCGGTTTCCGGCGCGAACAAAAATCAGGTAGGGCAAGTGGCCGCGAACCTTCGCGCGCTTCGTCCTCCCGACCCGTACAAACAGAAGGGTATTCGCATCACCGGCGAGCGGCTGAAGAAGAAGGCCGGCAAAGCGGGCGCGAAGACCTCGGCGTAACCGAAAAGGAGAAACACAGTGGCAGCCCCAGTTCGAAAACTATCGCGCGAGGCGCACCGGCGCCGGATTCATGTGCGCATGCGCAAGACGCTGGCCGGCACGCCGGAGCGTCCCCGTCTTTGCGTACATCGATCGAGCAAGCACATTCGTGCCCAGGTGATTGACGACCAGACCGGCCGCACCATCGTTTCCGCAAGCTCTCTGGACGCTGAAGTAAAGGCGCAGATCAAGGGCGGCGGGAATATCGCCGCGTCCAAGGTGGTGGGCAAGGTGGTCGCGGAGCGCGCCAAATCCAAGGGCGTCGAAAAAGTCGTGTTTGACCGAGGCGGCTATCAGTACCACGGCCGCGTGCAGGCAGTAGCCGAAGCGGCCCGTGAGGCGGGCCTGAATTTCTAATCAACTATGCCGAAACAAGAGCTGAAAGACACGTTGTCCGTTCGCCGGATAATCGAGACCAACCAGGCGAACCTGAAGGATCAGGTAGTCTCGATCAACCGCGTCACGAAGGTCGTCAAGGGCGGCAAGAACCTCAGCTTCTCCGCGCTTGTGGTTGTGGGCGACCAGGGCGGCCATGCCGGTTTCGGGATGGGCAAGGCCCGCGAAGTCCCCATGGCCATCCGCAAGGCCATCGAGCAGGCCAAGAAGAACATGGTCAAGCTCAACCTGAAGGGCACGAGCATCCCCCATCAGGTTGTCGGGTACTATGGCTCGGGGCGGGTGCTGCTCAAGCCCGCGCCGGAAGGAACCGGCGTCATTGCGGGCGGCCCGGTACGCGCCGTGATGGAGGTTGCCGGAATCCAGAACGTGCTCACCAAGTCGCTCGGCACCTCGAACCCCCATAACGTCATCAAAGCGACGTTCGATGCCCTGCTGCATCTAAAGGATGCGGTGAAGGTGGCGGAGTCGCGAGGACGCGGAGCGGAGGAAGCGGCGGTTTCCTAAGCCTCCGCGAATCAATCATGACGCCGACAAAAAAGACCTCGGGAACCTTGAAAATCAAGTGGGTGCGCAGCTTTATCGGCTGCCCCCGCGACATGCGCCAGACCATTCGCGGCCTGGGATTCCGGCGCATGCAGCAGATCATCGAACAGCCCGACACGCCGGCCATCCGCGGCATGATCGCGAAAGTGCATCACTTAGTCGAAATCCAGAACTAGCACGCAGTTCAGAAGCGCGAAGTTGACAGGAACAGGACGAATGGAACCGACACTATCGAATTTGAAGCCGCCGCGGGGCTCGCGCCACCGCAAGGTTCGCGTAGGACGCGGCATGGGCTCGAAAATGGGCAAGACCTCCGGCGCGGGCAACAAGGGGCAGCAATCCCGCCGCGGCTATTCGCGGCGCCCCGGGTTTGAAGGCGGCCAGATGCCGCTTCACCGGCGTCTGCCCAAGCGCGGATTCTCGAGTCCGTTCCCCAAGTCGTTCGCGGTGGTCAACGTCGAGAGCCTGAACGTTTTCGCGTCGGGCGACACGGTTACCCCGGAGTCGCTGACGGGGCTGGGCATCGTGCGCGCTAAGCGCACGGGCGTAAAGGTTCTGGGTACCGGTGAATTGAAGGTCGCGCTCACAGTGCGGGCGCATGCCTTCAGCAAGTCGGCGCAGGAGAAGATTACCGGCGCCGGAGGCAAGGTCGAAGTCATCTAATGAAGAAGCTGGCCGAGGCATTTCGGAACATTTTCAGCACGCCGGAGCTGCGTAATCGTGTTCTGTTTACGCTGGCGCTGCTGGGGGTGTACCGCCTCGGCGCCTTTATCCCGACCCCGGGTATCAACACCGACCTTCTGCAGCGCCTTTTCGAACAGAGCCGCGGCTCGGTTCTCGGGATTATCGACCTGTTCAGCGGCGGAAACTTCCGCCGGCTGACGATTTTTGCGCTGGGAATCATGCCGTATATCACGGCATCGATCATTCTCCAGCTGCTCGTGGTCGTGTGGCCTTACCTCGAGCGGCTGCAAAAGGAAGGCGAGCTCGGCCGGCGCAAAATCACGCAATACACGCGCTATCTGACGATCATCCTGAGCGCCTTTCAGTCGTTCACCATCGCTCTCACCTTGCAGCGGCAGAATCTGTCGGGTCAGGCCATGGTTTACAGCCCCGGCGTCCGCTTCATCCTGGTGACGATGCTCACTTTGACCACCGGCTCGGCGTTCATCATGTGGCTGGGTGAGCAGATCAGCGACCGCGGCATAGGCAACGGGATGTCGCTGATCATCTTTTCCGGAATCGTTGTAGGATTGCCCCGCGCCGTAGGCGATCTGTGGGACAAGGCTCAGACGCAGCAATGGGGTTCGTTCACTCCGATCGCTTTGCTGGGGCTGATTGCCCTGATGGCGGGTGTCATCGCCTTCATAGTCTTCGTCGAAGGCGGCCAGCGGCGCATCCCGGTGCAGTATGCCAAGCGCGTGATGGGGCGCCGCGTGATGGGCGGCCAGATGACCTACCTGCCGTTGCGCGTGAATTCCGGCGGCGTGATTCCGCCGATCTTTGCGAGCTCCTTGCTGACGTTCCCGCAGACGCTCGCGCTGATTTTTCAGAACAAAAGCCCGTTCTTTGACCGTTTCGCGAAGTCGATCAGCTGGGGTGAGCCGCTGTACACGCTGATCTACGTGACGCTGATCATCTTTTTTGCGTTCTTTTACGTGGGGATTATCTTTAACCCCACCGAGCTTGCCGACAATATGCGGAAATACGGCGGCTTTATTCCGGGAATTCGCCCCGGCCGAAACACTTCGGAGCACATCAACCGCATCTTGTCGCGCCTGACCCTGGTGGGCGGCGTTTATCTGGCGATTGTCTGCCTTCTGCCCGAATGGCTGATCTCCGGCATTCACCTGCAACATCTGCCGATATGGCTCGGGGGCAACTGGTTCGACCAGCACATGTGGAGATTCGTGCTGGACGGGCTGGGCGTGCAGTTCTATTTCGGGGGCACGTCGCTGCTGATCGTCGTAGGCGTTGCCATGGATACGGTGCAGCAGCTCGAAGCCCAACTGGTGATGCGGAATTACGAAGGGTTTGTGGCCAAGGGGCGCCGGGTTCGAAGTCGCCGCGGTTGATGCCGTCGGCCGGCGGGGGGAATGCCCTTTAATCATGCGCTGATTTTGCTGGGGCCGCCGGGTGCGGGTAAAGGCACCCAGTCAAAGCTTATAGCCAGGCGGCTGGGAGTGCCGCATCTTTCGACCGGAGATATGTTTCGCGACGCCGTAAGCCGCGATACTCCGACGGGTCACTTGGCGAAGCCGATCATGGAGCGCGGCCAGCTGGTTCCCGACCCCATCGTGCTGAAGATGGTGGAAGAGCGGCTGGCGCAGCCGGATACCGCGAAAGGTTTTGTTTTTGACGGGTTTCCCAGGACGCTGCCGCAATCCGAGCAGCTCGATGGGATTCTGGCCAAGCTGAGATTCGGCAAGCCCATCGTGGTCGATATACGGGTGGATCCGGAGAAGCTGATCCGGCGGCTGTCCGGACGGTGGACTTGTAGCGTGGGGGGAGAGATTTACAATCTTTTCGACCGCCCTCCCAAGGTTCCCGGCGTTTGCGACCGGGATGGCGGCAAGCTCACGCAGCGCGCGGATGACGCGCCGGAAGTTGTGAAAGCGCGCTTGGTGGCTTACGACCGCCAGACCAAGCCGGTTTCCGATTATTACCGGCAGCACGGCGTGCTCGTAACCGTGGATGGCGAAGCGGGCATCGAAGAAGTCAGCAATCGCGTGGAACAGATAGTCGAGAGTGCGGCGGCCAGTAGAGATGGTCATCTGTAAATCAACGGCGGAACTCGAGAAGATGCACCAGGCCGGCTTGATCGTCTGGGGCGCTCTCGAAGAAATGCGAAAAATGGTAAAGCCGGGGATCACCACGAAAGAACTGGACGAGTTCGCCGAAGAATACACGGTGGAAAAGCATGCGCACCCCGCGTTTAAGGGTTACCGGGGTTATCCGGGTTCGGTTTGCACTTCGATCAACCAGGAAGTCGTGCATGGGATTCCCTCCTCGTCGCGGAAGCTGCGCGAGGGCGACATCCTCTCCATGGACTTCGGAGTCGAGCTCGACGGCTACTTTGGCGATGCGGCCCTCACCTTGCCGGTGGGAAAGATTTCGCCGGAGCGGCAAAAGCTGCTGCGAGTGACGCGCGAATCGCTCGACCGAGCCATCGAGCAGGTGAGGCCCGGCAACCGACTCGGCGATGTTTCGGCCGCCGTGCAGGAGTGGGTTGAGAAGAACGGCTATTCGGTGGTCCGCGAGTTTGTAGGGCACGGCATTGGGACGCGGATGCACGAAGATCCGCAAGTCCCCAACTACGGCACTCCGAAGCAGGGGCCGCGGTTGCAGGAAGGAATGGTCCTCGCCATCGAGCCCATGGTAAATACGGGCGGTCCGGGCGTCCGCGTTCTGGACGATAACTGGACGGCGGTCACCGCCGATGGCAGCGATTCGGCCCATTTCGAGCACACCGTGGCCGTAACCGCGGAAGGGCCGTTCATCCTGACGCGGCCCAGGGAAGTGAGCGGGCCGTGCTGGTAAGCCAGGAGCGGGTAGCAGGGCAGGATCGAATTTGAAGGGGCGCATGGCGAAAAGGCCGGAACCAGAGAAGAAGAAACCGGGCGAGGGAAGCGGGAAAGAGGACGCCATCGAAGTGATGGCCACCGTGATCGAACCTCTTCCCAACGCGATGTTTCGCGTCGAGCTCGAAAACAAGCATCAGGTGCTCGCGCACATCTCGGGAAAAATGAGAAAGAATTTCATCCGTATTTTGCCGGGCGACCGCGTGGCGGTGGAGCTTTCACCCTACGATTTGACGCGCGGGCGGATCGTGTACCGGTACAAGTAGTGCCGCAAACCGCGGCGGCGCGGAAGGACGGAGTCAGATGAAAGTTCGTGCATCGGTCAAGAAAATCTGTATGAAGTGCAAGATTGTTCATCGGCGCGGGGTGGTCCGCGTGATTTGCGACAACCCCAAGCACCGGCAGCGCCAGGGTTAGGGAGAAAACGAAATGGCACGTATAGCAGGTGTGGATCTGCCGCCCAACAAGCGGCTCTGGGTCGGCCTCACGGCGATCTATGGCATCGGGCAGCAGCGCGCCCGGTCGCTCGCGGCGAAGTCCAACGTGGACCCAACCAAGAAGATCAAGGATCTTACCGAGGAAGAGACAACCCGGCTCCGCGCGGCCATTGAGTCCGAAGGCCGCGTCGAAGGCGATCTCCGCAAAGAGACGCAGATGAACGTCCGCCGGCTGATCGAAATTCAGTGCTATCGCGGGCTGCGCCATCGCCGGAATCTTCCGGTGCGCGGCCAGCGGACGCACACGAACGCTCGCACGCGGAAGGGTCCGCGCAAGGGCGCCGTGGCGGCCAAGAAGAAGACGGCAGCGCGCAAGTAACAGGCGATCGGCGCAAGCCGCCGGTCGAGGAGAGGAAAAAGCGTGGCGAAAGAACCGAAGGACGCCGCCGCTGCTCCGGCAGCAGGCGCAAAAACTTCCAAGCGGAAGAAGGAATTTCGCAAGAAGCGCGAAAAGCGCATCGTTCCGCACGGCATCGTCTGCATTCAGGCGACGTTCAACAACACCATCGTGACGCT
>JBEKTG010000098.1:0-9475 GCA_049516275.1 Candidatus Acidiferrales bacterium | reverse complement strand
TGCTGCGTCGCTACGACGCGATCCCTGAGGTGATGCGCGTGCTGGCGAATGAAAATATCCGGCACAAGTTTCTGGGCGGCGGCACCAATGTGCTGGTGGCCGATGGCGAACTGCCCTGGGTCGCCCTGCATCTACCCTCGACGCAGCCTGGAATGCGCGTGGAAGGCAACATCGCGTCCGTCGACGCGTCCGCAGATTTGGGAGGCATGGTCACGTTCTGTGCCAAGCGCGATCTCGGTGGCATGGAAGGGCTCATCGGCGTACCCGGCAGCGTGGGCGGCGCCTTGAGAATGAATGCCGGGGCCTACGGCACGCAGATCGGCGCGCATGTTCGCGAGGTCGAGCTTTACCGGGCCGCGTCGGGCGAGCTGGAGACGCTGCGCGGCAACGACATTCATTTCGATTACCGGCACACGTCGTTTGCGCCGGACGACGTGATGTTGCGCGTGAAACTCGAACTGCCCTCGAAGCCATTCAAGGAGATTCTGGCAGGGATTCGCGTGTGCAACGAAAAACGGCGCGCTAGCCAGCCTCTCAATCAGAAGAGCGCCGGCTGCATCTTCAAGAATCCGCCGGGAGGCTCGGCCGGCAAAATGATCGACGAGCTGAAACTGAAAGGCCATCGCGTGGGCGATGCCATGGTCAGCGACCGCCACGCCAATTTTTTCGTCAATGCGGGGCAGGCGAGCTGTTCGGACATGCTGAAGCTGATCGACGATGTGCGCGAGCGCGTGCGCGCCGCCTACGGAATGGAGCTTGAAAACGAGGTGATCGTCTGGCAAAACTGAAAGCCATCGACGCCGAAGCCTACCCTCAGGAAGTGCTGGCTGACGAGGAGCCGAAGTATCTCCGCCGGCAGAGGCCGGTCGAGATCAAGCGGCGCAAGTTCGGCCGCAAGGCGTGGAAGACCTATCTGCGCGTCACGGCGTGGGCCGCCGCCGGAATCGCGGGCGTCGGGTTCGCGTACGGCTTCACGCATTTCCTGCTCAACTCGCCTGAAATGTCGCTGCTGCACCCGGAACAGGTGGAGCTTACCGGCAACGGCAACGTGTCTCGCGCGAGCGTGCTCGATATTTTCCGGGCCGACCGCGGGCACAGCGTCTTGCGGATTCCTCTCGAAGAACGCCGGCGCCAACTCGAGTCCATTCCCTGGATCGAGCAAGCCGTCGTCCGCCGCGCACTGCCGCACACGATTCAGGTGGAAATCGTCGAGCGCACGCCCATTGCTTTCCTTCGCGAAGGCACCCAAATGTCTCTCGTGGACGCTCACGGCGTGATCCTCGATCGCCCGCTGCAGGGGAAATTCCATTTTCCCGTGGTGACGGGAATGAACGCGGAGATGCCCGCTGATGAACGCGAGAAGCGTATGCAGCTTTTCGCGGGGTTCATGCAGCAGTTGGGTTCGGCGCGGGCCGGGGCCACAGACCAGGTAAGCGAAGTGGATCTATCGGACGCGCATGATCTGCGCGCGTCGCTCACCGGCTTCCAAGCCGGGACCGCTTCGGCCGCGAGTTCCGCCTCCGCCGATTCGGCGGGATCAGGGGCTTCCGGATCGTCCCTCGAATCATCTGCCGAATCCTGGGGCGACGCGGATGCGCCCATTCTGGTGCACTTCGGCGACAGCGACTTTGAAGCCAAGTATCAAACGCTCATCGACAAGATGGCCCAGTGGCGCGCGACGGCCGGCCGCGTCGAATCCGTGGATTTGCGGTTCAACGGCGAAGCGGTGGTGAACTCGGACACGCCGGTGAGCCAGCATCCGGTGGTGGCGCAGCGCGTGCCGGTTGCGCGCATGCCCGCTGCCGTGCCGCGGGTTACAAAACAAGTTCCGCCGCAAAAGCACGCGGCGAAAGCGGCTAAGCATACGACCTAGCTGGAAAGAAAGTCTGTTTGCAGGGTAAGGAGCAAGCATTGGCAAAGAAAGACCGGCACGTAGTCGCACTGGACATCGGCAGCACGAAAACCTGCGCGCTGATCGGCGAAATGGACGACGACGGAAGCGTGCGCTTCGCCGCTCTCGGCGCCGCCGAATCGAAGGGCTGGCGCAAGGGACAAATCGTCAACCTGGAACTCGCGGTCAGCTCGATCCGCCGCGCCGTGGAAGAAGCCGAGACGCTGGTCGGCGTGCCGGTGGAGTCGGCTGTGACCGGCGTGGCGGGAAGCCATGTGCGCGGCGTGAACAGCCGCGGCGGCATCAACCTGGGTTCGCGACCGCGCGACGTGCAGCGCGAGGACGTTCGCCGCGCCATCGAAGCGGCCCGTGGCGTCACCTTGCCGGAAGATCGCGAGGTTCTCCACGTCCTGCCGCAGGAATTCTCGCTCGACGCGCAGGACAATATTCGCGACGCGATCGGAATGGTCGGCCACCGCCTCGAAGCGAACGTGCACATCGTCACCGCGTCCGGCACGGCTACGCAGAACATCGTGACGGCGGTCAATCGCGCGGGCGTGCGCGTCGACGACACAGTTCTTGAGCCTTTCGCGTCCGCCGAGGCCTGCCTCACGCAGGACGAGCGCGAACTCGGCTGCTGCCTGCTCGATATCGGCGGCGGCACCACCGAACTCATCGCCTACACAGGCGGCGTGGTGCGGCATACGGCCGCGATCCCCGTTGGCGGCGACCACGTCACCAACGATCTCGCGGTCGGCTTGCGCACCCCGATTCCCGAAGCCGAAAAGATCAAGCGCGAGTACGCCTGCGTGTTTCGCGAGCTGCTGCCCGAGGATTTTGCCATCGAAATCGCCAGCGTAGGCGACCGCCCACCGCGCACGGTGTTCGCGCGCGCCCTATTCGACATTGCGGAGCCGCGCGCCAAGGAATTGCTGATGCTAATTCGCGACGAACTCCGGCGCGGCGGCGTCGATTCGCAGATTCCCGCGGGAATTGTGCTCACCGGCGGAGGAGCCCATCTCCACGGACTCGTCGAGCTTTCCGAGCACGTGTTCAATCTCCCGGTGCGCGTGGCGTCGCCGCGCGGCCTGGCGGAGATGAGCGAACAGGTTTCCCGGCCCGAATACTCAACGGCTGTTGGTCTGGTGCTGTACGCGGCGCGAACACGGCGCGTGGCGGACGCCCGGCCCAGCGGCTGGGTTGGCAAGTTGAAGAGCATGTTTGCGGGTGCATAACCAAAAAAGAATCCGGATCGGAAATTCTGGGGGAGGAAGAATGGCACCAAAAGAATCGAGCATGCGAGTTTCGTTTGCGGAAGAAGCGCAGAACGGCGCGAAGATCAAGGTGATCGGCGTGGGGGGCGGCGGCTCCAACGCCGTCAACCGCATGATCCGCGCCAAGGTGGAAGGCGTCGAATTCATCGCCGCCAATACCGATTTGCAGGCGCTGAAGCTGTCTCAGGCTTCGGTCAAGCTGCAGATCGGCGCCAAGCTCACCAAGGGTCTCGGTGCGGGCGCCAATCCTGAAATCGGGCGCAAAGCCGCTCTCGAGGACACTGAAAAAATCCTCGAAGCGCTCGACGGGTCGGACATGGTGTTCATCACCGGCGGTCTCGGCGGCGGCACCGGCAGCGGCGCGGCGCCTGTGGTCGCGAATCTCGCAAGCGAACTAGGCGCTCTCACCGTCGCGGTAGTCACCAAGCCGTTCGCCTTTGAAGGCAAGCGCCGCATGGAGCAGGCCGAACAGGCGTTGGCCGAGCTGATCGGCTGCGTCGACACCGTTATCGTGATCCCGAACGAGCGCCTGATGGAATGCGTCGAGCAGGGCACCAGCTTCTTCGAGGCGTTCCGCATCGCCGACGACATCCTGCGCCAGGCCGTGCAGGGCATCAGCGACATCATAACCATTCCCGGCATCATCAACCGCGATTTTGCTGACGTAAAAACCATCATGTCCGGCCAGGGCTACGCCGTGATGGGCACCGCCGTCGCTTCGGGTTCCAATCGCGCGGTCGACGCGGCCAACCGCGCCATCAACAGCCCGCTGCTCGAAGACAACTGCATCCAGGGCGCCCAGGGAATCCTCATCAACATCACCGGCTCGTCCTCGCTCTCCCTGCAGGAGGTTCACGAAGCCTCGTCGATCATCCAGAAGGCCGCGCACGAGAACGCCAACATTATTTTCGGCGCGGTGATGGATGACGCCATGAAGGAGTCGGTGAAAATCACCGTGATCGCCGCCGGCTTCCGCGAAATTGCCGCGCGGAAGAGCCAGTCGCGTCCGTCGTATCTGCCGAAGACCTGGCGCGCCGGACGCGATCAGCAAGTCGAAGAGGAACCGCAGCAGCAGACGCTGATTCAGCAGCCGAACATTCTCCAGCATACGAATGTCCAGCAGGCGAGCACGGCGCAACAGCGTGTCCCGGTGCAACAGCCGGTGGCGCCTCAGCCCGCCGTGCAGCCACCGCCGCCTGTGGTCCAGCAGCCGAGCATCGTCCAGCAGGTCGCCCGGAACGTCAGCGAAGCGATCCACGAGCTTCCCGACGATCTCGACGTGCCCACATTCCTCCGCCACCGCACGCAAAAGGCGTAGCGGCCGGCGGGCAAAGCGCTGTCTACCATCGTGCAAAGCGCTGTGCGCATTCGGCGGGAAGCGCTTGAAACCGTAATGAGACACGCGGAGCAAGACTCGCGGTTGGAATGCTGCGGGCTGCTGGCGGGCGGCGATGGCGCGATAACGAATGCGTTTGCGGCGACGAATGCAGCGGCCGATGCCGCGAAGAATTACGAAATAGCTCCCGAACAGCTATTTCAGCTAATGCGCGAAATACGAGCTGCCGGGCTTGCGCTGATGGGGATCTACCACTCGCATCCGAACGGCGTCAACGTTCCTTCGCCGCGCGACATCGACCGCGCTTATTACCCTGACGTGGCGTACTTCATCGTTTCGCCACGCGCGCCCGCGCCGGTACGCGCCTTCTCGATTCGCGCGGGCAGAGTCAAGGAATTGAAAATCATTGCAGAGTAGCGGCAGGGAAAAAGTGGAAGCGCGGGCAGCGGCCAGAACTTAGTGCTCGGGCACTTTCAGCACGACGGCCGTCATATCATCGTCCTGGCGGCCGTTGCGGGAGAAGCGCGCAGCCTCCTCGAAAATCAAATCCAGCGAGCCCCTCGCGGATTTGCACCGGCACTGCGCCCAGATTTCGCTCAATTTCTCCCAGCTGAAGTCGGTGTCCTGGTGATCGCGCAATTCGTGGAGTCCGTCGGTGGCAAAGAGCACGGAATCGCCCGGCGACAGTTGCACGGAGTGCGTTTCGTAGCTCGAATCCTGCAGCAGTCCCGATGGCAAGCCTCCTTCCCCGAGCTTCCGGCACCCGGAGGACGCCACGAGCAACGGAAGGGGCAATCCGGCGTTGGAAAAAGTCAGCTGGAGCGTTTCGGGCTCAAAAACAGCGTAGAGCGTCGCCGAATATCGCCCCGCGACGGGCCGCACCATCAGGCGCTGATTCAGAATCGTAAGAGCGGTCCCGGTGTCCTGCCCCGTCTTGTGGATCCCGCGCAGCATTCCCATCACCAGCGCGCCATACATCGCCGCGGGCAGTCCTTTGCCGACCACATCGCCGAGATAAATGCCGATCCTGCCGTCGGGCATGTGGAAGAAATCCGCGAAATCTCCGCCCACTTCGAAAAATGGCGAAAAACGGTAAGCGACTTCGCACGCGGGCGCTTCCAGCATTGCCGCAGGCAGCAGCGATTGCTGGATTTCGCGCGCTTCGTCCCGCTCGCTTGCCCAGATGGTATTGTGTGGCAGTGGTTCCAGGATGGATTGCAAGCTCATTGAACCCCCGAGCGCGTTCGCATGATCAAGCTGCAAGCGCAAGCCCCTTGCCAATAGCTTTGTGCGAATTACGACGCGCAGGACGTAATGATTGAGGTTAGCAGCGTTTGGCGGTACTCACGGGAATGGCGGTGTGCGGCTGTGCCTCAAAAGAGAACAGCTGCGCCGGTATGATTCAGACTTCCCTCGTGCCGGCAGGTCCGGTTTCCCCCGGGAGCGCCATTCTTCTTTTCCGCCTCCGCCAATCGGGAGATTGGCGTTCCCAGGTGTCAGCGGTGCAGCGTGGCCATCGCTTCGGCGGCTTCCAGCCGCTTGGCGTACAGAGGGAACTTCGAAGCCAGCGCCGCCACTTCGCCGCGAATGCGCTGCTCGGTGGCCGCGTCACCCAGCTTGTCAAGCAGTTCGCCGATCCAGCCCGCGATTTTCTCCATCTCCGGCTCGCGCATGCCGCGCGTGGTGACGGCGGGCGTTCCCATGCGCAGGCCGCCCGCTTTCATCGGGGGCAGGGGATCGAACGGGATCGCATTCTTGTTGATGGTGATGCCGGCGCGGTCGAAAGCGGGCTGCGCGACGCTTCCGGTAATCCCCCGCGAATGAATCTCGAGCAGGAAGAGATGATTGTCCGTGCCGCCGCTCACGATGCGGAAGCCGCGCCTGGTTAGCCCCGCGGAAAGAGCCTTGGCGTTGGCGACGATCTGTTTCTGGTACTCGCGGAATTCCGGCTCCATCGCTTCCTTAAAGCATACGGCCTTCGCGGCGATGATGTGCATCAGCGGGCCGCCCTGCCCGCCGGGGAACAGGTTGCGGTCCACATCCTTGGCGTACTTCTCGCGGCAGAGAATAAGGCCGCCGCGCGGGCCGCGCAGAGTCTTGTGCGTGGTGGTAGTCACAAAGTCCGCATGCGGCACGGGGCTCGGATGCACGCCCGCCGCGATTAGCCCGGCGATGTGCGCCATGTCGACGAAGAGCATCGCCCCCACCGACTGCGCGATCTTCGCCATGCGCGCGAAATCGATGATGCGCGAGTAGGCGCTCGCGCCCACGACCACCATCTTCGGTTTGTGCTCCTGCGCGAGGCGGTCGAGCTCGTCGTAATCGATCGTCTCAGTTTCCTTCGTCACGCCGTAGGCGATGAACTTGTACATCTTCCCGGAAAAATTCAGCGGATGCCCGTGCGTGAGGTGCCCCCCGTGCGCGAGGTTCATGCCCAGCACCGTGTCGCCGGGCTGCAGCGACGCCATGTAGACGGCCACGTTGGCCTGCGTGCCGGAGTGCGGCTGCACGTTCGCGTGCTCCGCGCCGAAAAGCGCCTTCGCGCGATCGATGGCCAGCTGCTCGGCGATGTCCACGAATTCGCAGCCGCCGTAATAGCGCTTGCCGGGATACCCTTCGGCGTACTTGTTCGTCAGCACCGAGCCCATCGCTTCGAGCACCGCTTCGGAAACGAAGTTTTCGGAAGGAATTAGCTCGATGCTGGTTGCTTGGCGGCGCACTTCGTCGCGGATCACTGCGGCGATGTCGGGATCCACTTCATCGAGCGGGCGGCTCATTCTCTGCAGTTCACGCGTTGAGTTTGTCATGGCGAAACTCAGTTTATCAAAACGAGCCACGCGTAGCGAGCGGCCACCATTGGGGTGTTCTTTGTGCGAATTTTCAGGAATTGAAGGCAATTGTTCCGGCGGCCGGGATCTCGTGTTCACGAAAAGCTGCCGGAATCGCGAAAGATTCGCTATTCTGTTGCGCACACTAAAATGAAATGCAGCGCCGCCGAAGTGCGGCGCGGAAAAGAGCAATCCCTCGAATGGCGGACATGAAGCTGCCCACACGCGCGGAAGATTTTTCGGAGTGGTACAACCAGCTGGTGCTGCGCGCCGAGCTTGCCGATTACGCCCCGGTTCGCGGCTGCATGATCGTGCGGCCCTACGGCTGGGCGCTGTGGGAAAACATCACGGCGGCGCTCGATTCCCGCTTCAAGGCCACGGGGCACGTGAATGCGGCGTTTCCGCTGCTGATCCCGCGCAGCTTCATCGAAAAGGAAAAGTCGCATGTGGCCGGGTTTTCGCCGGAGCTGGCCGTGGTAACGCACGGAGGAGGCGAGAAGCTCGAAGAGCCGTTGGTGATCCGCCCGACCTCGGAGACGATCATCGGCCACGCCTACGCCAAGTGGATTCAGTCCTACCGCGACTTGCCCGTGCTCATCAATCAGTGGAACAGCGTGGTCCGCTGGGAGCTGCGCACGAAGCTTTTCCTCCGCACCCTCGAATTCTTCTGGCAGGAGGGCCACACCGCACACGCCACGGCCGAGGAAGCCGAAGCCGAAACGCGGCAGATGCTAGACGTTTACACCGATTTCGCCGTGCGCGAGGCTGCCGTGCCGGTGATTCCCGGCCTCAAATCGGATTCCGAGCGCTTCGCCGGCGCCGAAAAGACCTATTCCATCGAAGCCATGATGGGCGACGGCAAAGCACTGCAGGCCGGCACGTCGCATAATCTCGGGCAGAATTTTGCCAAGGCCTTCGAAATCCGCTACCTCGATAAAACCGGCGTGCTCCAGCATTGCTGGACCACGTCCTGGGGTCTCTCGACGCGGTTCGTGGGCGCCATCATCATGGTTCACGGCGACGATCAGGGCCTCATCCTTCCCCCGCGCCTGGCGCCTTTCCAGGTCGTGATCGTGCCCATCTACAAGACCGACGACGAGAAGGGCGCCGTGATGGAAAACGCGCAGAAGCTGCGCAAAGAACTCATTGACGCAGGCATCCGCGTCAAGATGGACGAGCGCGAAGGCATGAGCCCCGGCTTCAAGTTCAACGACTGGGAGATGCGCGGCGTACCGTTGCGCCTCGAACTTGGCCCGAAGGATGTCGCGAAGGGTTCGGTCGTGCTGGCCCGCCGAGACCGCCCCGGCAAAGAAGGGAAGGCCTTCGTCCCCCAGCAGGGGATCGGTGCGGCTGTGACGCAGTTGCTCGCCGAAATCCAGCAATCGCTCTACGATCGTGCCCTCGCGTTCCGCAAAGCCAATACCGCCGAGCCCGCGGATTACACTGAATTCAAAGCGGCCGTGGAAAAGGGCTTTGCATTCTCCTGGTGGTGCGGCGGCAGCGACTGCGAGGCCAAAATCAAGGAAGAGACCAAAGCTACCATGCGCTGCATCCCCATCGAACAGCCTGGCGGTTCAGGCAATTGCATCTATTGCGGCAAGCCAGCCAAAGAAAAGGCCATCTTTGCCAAGGCCTACTAAGCTTTCAAATCTTCCGCGCGCCGGACGTTGCCCCCTGGGAACGCCAATCTCCCGATTGGCGTTGTGCCTTATCTTTGCGCCGCGGTCCCCCTTGCCCTGCGCTGTCATTCTGAGCGCCGGGTTTGCGCGAAGAATCCCTCTTATGCTTCCGAAGCGAGGGACACTCCACGTAATGCCTCCAGTGCGGCCTCCGCGGGTTTACTCTCGCGAACACCTGTACCTCCGACCAGCTCTGTGCCTTTTCCTCCCGTGATAGCCTGAAATTCACTATACGTGTAAGAGGGCCTTCTCAGCGGGCCGCGCAATCATGGCAAGAGTGCACAAATCGCGAGAACACGGTAGCTCGAAGGCGAGCCTTTTCCTCACGCTTCTCGTGCTGGGCGCGATGGCCTTCGCGATGATCAAAATAGTCCCGGTTTACTTCGCCAATTACCAATTTCAGGATTCCATCGAGAGCGAGTCGCGCTTCGCGTTGACCGGCTACCCCAAGAAAACGCCGGACGACG
>JBEKTG010000097.1:0-9600 GCA_049516275.1 Candidatus Acidiferrales bacterium | reverse complement strand
GCCCCGGAAGGATCGGTGACCTGCCCGCGAACACTGCCTGTGCCGGACTGCGCCCGCAGACCTCCGCCACACAGTAGAGCCGCAAACAATACGACTACCGCACCTGCGATCTCGACAAACCTGCGCAATTTGCGCAATCCCATCACGTCTCCCGAACGCTCCGCATTGGAAGCTTGAATTTCATTAATTTTATTTACTGTGCCGCATCGCCCGCAGGCGCTTCCATGCTCCAGGGAGGAAGAATCATCGACTGCCCGCTTCCATTGGGAGACGCCTGGAGAATCGGCTCCACGCCGCTTACGAGGGTGATTGCCGTGACGCCGCCAGACCCACTTCCAGCCGTCGAAACAATCATGACAGCGTCGCCCTTTTGTAGGTCGGATAAACTGGCTTTGGGTACCCGATTGAGTATCTGCTGGAGGTCTCCGCCTCCCCGCCCACCTCGGCCGCCTTGACCATTACCGCCGTCTGCTGAAGCGGCGCCAGGCCCCGATCCAGAAGCGCCCGCTGCACTCGCCTGTTTCTCGCCATTGGCAGCGCCAGGACCATTCCCCGCCGTCCCGGATCCCGCACCGGCCTGCCCGCCCTTAAGCCTCATCGCCATGAACTGGGCCATCTGCGGAGGCAGTTTCCGAAGCTGCGAATCCTGGGTGATCTTGACGTCCACCGGCTTCTTGGCAATCAGGTCCATGACATTGATGGTGTTTGAAGCGGCATCGATCGATGAAATCGTGCCGGCAATGTTCCGGAATGCTCCCGAAACAATCTCCTCGGCCGCCAGCTCGCCGCCGTCCGCGCTGCGCGTCCCGCGGGCGAGCACCTGGTCGCCCGGCTTGATCTGATCGATTGAGCTTGGCTTGGCGTCATCGAAATTCACCGAATCCGGGGCATAGCGCCGCAGAATCGTGTCCTTCGAGGTGTGGATGGCCACATCTCTGGAACCGGCCGCGGCCCGCGCGGTAATCGTAATCGTTCCCGTGGCGGGGTCGACCGCACTCACCAAGCCTCCCACTC
The DNA here is from genome assembly GCA_049516275.1 of Candidatus Acidiferrales bacterium. Lineage (GTDB taxonomy): Bacteria > Acidobacteriota > Terriglobia > Acidiferrales > UBA7541 > Palsa-295. Next base: position 8,586 of record JBEKTG010000097.1, on the reverse strand, counting down.
CCCTCCTCTGCCAGTCCTGCCGGTCATGCTCCTGTTTGGACGCGACATCGGCCTTCTTCATCGCAATCACCGAGGTCGCCGCCACGGAATGCCCGTCCTCGGAAACCTTGCCCATTACCAGGATGCGGTCTCCCACTTGCAAATCGGACAGCGTGAGCGGCGAGGCATTCTTCAAGTCCTTGGCACCCGGTTCGATGCGAAGAATCCTGGCAGCGTCTCCTACGGAAACACTGTAGCTAACCCCCGCATCGGTCGACAAAGTCAGCGAATTCCCGGAGATGCTATTGATAGTTCCAAGCGGTCTTGCCGAGGCGGTCTGCCCGGCGGGCAGTGCCTGAGGCTCAGCCTTCGCAGCCATCGGGCGAAAAGTAAGTGCAATCAATAATGCCAACCAAATGCGCACAGATACATTTCCGTTCAGGTCCAACGAAAATTCCATAAAATTCGCCTCGTTCGACTGCTAAGGACATCTTCACACCGAACACTTAACCATGGCTTTTTTACTCGCAGTCTTTAGACGCACCCGCCACTTGGTCGTTTCAGAGAGCTGCATTTGGCTCCCCGGCGGGTAAACTGCTATCCGTGAAGTAATTACGGGCAATCCAAGAATCCGATCCCCTCGTGCAGGCAATTACCTTAATGCTAACAGTACCCTACTTCTAAGAACTCTCACGTCATTCCGCGTACGATTCGGTTTGCGTCGCGCCGCAGCCTGCTGAATAATCATGAAAGTCCGTAGTTTCCTGGCGCGTCGCTTCATCGCCGAATGCTTGGGGCCTGATTCAAATTTGGTGGCGCAGTCCGAACTCGGCCCCCTGGGGGAAATGTGGCAAAAAGCACGCTGGAATTCCTCACCGAGAACGACTGGTCGCTGATCCTGGCGAAGTCGAAGCGCCTGAACTATGGCCCGGGCGAGGAAATCATCAAGCAGGGAATCCCTGGAAAAGCCATCTACATCATTCGCAGAGGCACGGCGTCGGTCGAAGTGACAAATCTTGAGGGGAAAACGGAGATAGCGGTCCTCGGCCCAGAAGAAATCTGCGGCGACATTGCCTTCCTTCTAAAGGATGAAATGCTGAAGGACAAAACCTACGCCTCCGTCCTGGCCAAAGGAAAGGTCGAGGCAGACCTGGTCGAAGCGGAGGAACTCGGCAAGCTGTTCGAATCGTTCCCCAGCGTGGGCGCCCGCTTCTACCGCTCGCTCGCGGTCGTTCTTGCCCGCCGCCTGCGCGAGACCTCGCGCACTCTCGCCAAGGCCTACGGTACGAAGCAGTAGACCCGGCCGATCGTCTTTCGTCGCGGTATACCCACCTCCGCCTCCTTTTAAAATTCGGCTTCAGCGATAGCGATAGAGTGTCACGCGCTGAATGCCTGCCTTGGTCGCGCGCCACCGGTACGGAGGCACCCAGCTGCCGGGAGCCCAGCGCATCACCACCATGTCGCCCTCTTCGGTATCGTCTCCTGCCAACCGGCGTTCCGGAACCCAGCGTCCACCGACAAAAGAGCCTTCTTCAACAGTGGCGATGCCAGCCAGCGGGGGCCCCGGCGTGCTAGGAGAGAAGGTTACAGTTATCCCGCTGCCGGCCATGTAGATCTCGTCAGAGCCCGTCGCAATGAAAATCGCCGCCCCGTAAGTGAAAGGCGGGATGGGCGTGGCTTGGGTCATGGGAGCAACGCGGGGCGTCAGAAATGCGGCTTCCAGCGTGTAGTCGCCCACCTTGATCTTTTGAGGGGGATCGTTCGGAGCCAGCAGAACAGCGGACATTGTGCCATCGCCCTGATGTTTCAGAATCAGGGGCGCGAGTTGTTCGATCAGGTCGTAGCTATCGATCAAAGCGGTGTCGGGATCGGGCGACCTCTCGACCGCTCCCATCGCCGAGAAGCCAACCGCATTGTGGCGCCCGAAAGCGTACAGCACCCTGGCGGCACCGACGGAACCTCCGACGTTCTCAGGTATGAACAACGGGTTCCCCGACCGGTCGTACCGCGCCGCGAACTCCGCGCAATTGCCGTAAGCGTCGGGCGAGAGCATGTCGATCTGCGGCGCTCCCGCCCGCCATACGTCCATCAGGTCGTCCATGGGGCCGCCAACGGCGGAAAACCGGGTTCGCTGCCCCCTGCGCTCCTCGTCAAGCGAGCGCGACGCCAACGCCGCGTTCAGAAACATGGGAATGGCGTATTCGGCTTTGCCCGCCTGCACTACCCTGCCGATATATCGCGCATAATTCCACGCCATGAAAATTTCGTCGGTCGCTGCATTTTGACCGAACACCTCCTCCCAAGTCCCGGACATCTTGAATCCACCCGCTTCCCAGATCGCCCCAAACTCCGGAATCAGGCTGTCCTTGTGCATCTGGAGATAATCCATCAATTGCTGTGGCACCGGTTCCCCGTAAGCCTTATTCGCGAGGGCCGAGCGGTCGCGGGAATCCAGCCTCATTCCGATTTCGTTCTCTACCTGGATCATGATCACGGTGTGCTGCCGGCCATCCACTTCTTTCACATGCCGCATCAGGGCCGCAAAAGCACGAGCGTCCGCGTCACGGTTTGCATCGCTCAAGGGCGTCAACAATTCCAGGGTCTTGCCCGCCTGAATCTGCGCGCGCGGAAAACGTTCGAAATCCTTCTTCACCCAGTCAGGCGGGTAACTCGAGAGGCCGTTCTTCCAGCTGGCGAACCACAGGAGCGCGAGCCGCAGATTGTGCTCGCGCGCCCCGCGAATAACCCCGTCCAGAAAGGTGAAATCGAATTTCCCTTCCTCGGGTTCGATCTGCGCCCAGGACACCGGCGCAAGCACGGTGTTCAGCTTTGCCTGAACGAGTTTCGGCCATATCGTCTTCATGTAATCGAGACTGCTGGAGCTGTCGTTGTTCAGTTCCCCAGCCAGGACGAGAAACGGCTTGCCGTCGACAATGAGTTGCGTGGCTGCTCCCTTCTTGCGCAAGTGAGGAATTTCCGTGGAGACGGTGGAGACGGATGGCGTCGAGACGGGCTTCGCAGGCACACTTGCAGCCGTCTGGCAAAACAAGGGGGAAGCCAGCAGCAGGGAGAAGAAAAACAAAGCGCCGCAACTCAGCAGCAAAACGCGGCGACGATCCTGCGCCTCACGATTTACCAACACGTATCCCTCTTCTAGGTCCTTGGCTTTTGGGCGAATCGCAGACACCCTCTCAACTCAGCGCAGCGTCTTGTTAAGAAAATCCACGGTACGCTGCCAGGCAAGCTTAGCGGCAGCGTCGTCATAGCGCGGCGTGGAATCGTTATGGAAGCTGTGATGCGTCCCCGGATACGAATACGCAGTGTATTCCACATGACTCGCCTTCAACGCAGCCTCAAAGGCTGGGCGGCCGGGGTTTGAAGCATTGTCCACCTCGGCATAGTGCAGCTGCAAAGGGACCTTGATTTTTCCCACATCGGCCGTTTCCGGCTCTCGTCCGTAGTAAGAAACCGCGGACGCCAACCCGCCCGGCATCTGAATCGTAAGTTGGACCGCCACGCCTCCCCCGAAGCAGAAACCGACCATGCCCACCTTCCCCGAGCATCCCGGATCGGCCTTGAGGTAAGTGACTCCCGCGCCGAAGTCTTCCGTCATCGTGTTGCGGTCCATGTGTTTCTGCATCTCCAAGCCCTTCTCCTGATCTCCCGGGTATCCCCCCATTGACGTCAGCGCATCCGGCGCCAGGGCGATGAAATCGAGCAGAGCCAGTCGGCGCGCCACGTCTTCCACATACGGATTGAGTCCCCCAGCCTCATGCCCAACGATCACCCCCGGCAGCTTCCCAGCCGGTTTCGCCGGGCGGGAAAGGTAGGCATGCATCGTTCCCGAACCCTTTGGCGAGGGATAATTCAAGTAGCCGGACTTGATCCGCGGATCATCCTTGGCCACCTGCTGCGCCAGGGCGTAATTCGGGCAGAGGCTCTCCAGCAGAGCCGCCCCGCTGATGCCGAGCGCAAACTTCGCCGCGCGATCGGCGAATTCGCGGCGGGTAATTGCCCCGTGCGCATATTCGTCATACAGGTTGAATATCTCGTGACTGTATTTCAGTGACTCTTTCGGCTCCATTGGGAAACCCCTCTCTAAGTCCGCAAACCTGAGCAACCTGGTGATCGCAGGGCGATCATCCGGCACGGCAAGCTACTACAGCCAAAACCGGCAAGGCAACTGGAAAGAACCGCGAGAAACTGAACACTCTCCCCAAAACACAAACTAGAGAAGCTTTTCGCGCGCTTCCTGTGAAAACGGAACCAATTCCTCGAAACGCCCGCCACGCACTTTGTTCGCCCAAGCCGGGTCGGCCAGCAAGCCGCGCCCTACCGCGACAAGATCGAAGTCACCGCGGTTGAGCATCTCCAGCAGCCGCCCAATTCCAGCGGCTCGGCCCGGTTCGCCACCCGGCGGACCGGGCACCGTTTCCGGCGTCGCTTGCGCAGGCAGAAAATCGGACGTGAGTGAGACCGCCCCCACGGTAATCGTCGGCTTGCCGATAAGCTTTTTGGTCCAGCCCGCCAGATTGAGATCGCTGCCTGGAAACTCGGGTTCCCAAAATCGGCGTTGCGAGCAGTGAAATGCATCCACACCGGCTGCGGCCAGCGGTTCAAGAAACGCGGCGAGATCTTCGGGCGTGGCAACGTTGCGCGCGTTATAGTCCTGCACCTTCCACTGCGAGAAGCGCAGCACGATGGGAAAGTTCGCTCCCGTGCGGCGGCGGCATTCCTGAATAATCTCGGTGGCGAATCGGGTGCGCGCGACAGGGCTGCCTCCATACTTGTCGCTTCGATAGTTTGTGCCGCTCCAAAAAAACTGATCGATGATGTAGCCATGCGCGCCGTGCAGTTCGATCCCGTGGAAACCGATCGACTGCGCCGTCGCGGCGCCTTGAACAAAAGCCTCAATAACAGCATCGATGTCGCCTTGCGTCATCGGCTCGCCAACTTTTTCTCCCGGCCTTCGAAATCCGGACGGGCTCATCGGCGGCGCTACCACACCGGGGAAAAATGCGGGATTGCGATTCGCTCCGAGGTGCCACAGCTGTACCATGATGCGTCCCCCCGCGGCTCGCACCTCCTGAACCACGCGCGACCAGCCCGCAATAGCGGCTTCCCCATAGATCTGGGGCGTCTCCGGCTTGTGGCCCGCCGCGGGATGGCCGATGATCGTGCCCTCGGTGATGATCAGGCCCACTCCCCCTTCAGCCCGCCGGCGATAATACGCCGCGACGTTCTCACCCGGCACGCCGCCGGGTGAAAAGTTCCTAGTCATCGGCGCCATGACGATACGATTCGGCAGCCGCAATCCGTTCAGCACAAAGAGTTCGAAGAGTTTTTCAGTGTTTAGCGGCACGTAAAACCTTTCCAGCGATGTCTATAGTCTATTAGCGTTCCGGTCGCACGCCGAGAGTCGCACAAAGGAGCCCGCGCTTGTAAGAGCGAACGCACTCGGCTATCGTTTTCATGCAGCTGTAGCTAAATTGCGATCCATCACGGTCCGCGGCGCCCTGCACTATAGCCGGGAGATGCACCCGATATGATCGTCACAGTTCAACAGCACATCGTCCAAGAGCAGGAAGCCGTGAGCCCAGGCTCGCGCGGCACGTTCTCATGGCTGCTCTCCGGCATTACCCTAGCGACGAAAATGATCCAGGCCCGCGTCCGCCAGGCCGGCCTGCTGGACGCTCTGGGCTCTGCAGGCGCAACGAACGTCCAGGGAGAAGTACAGCAGAAGCTCGACGTCTACGCCAATCAAGCCCTCCTCCACTGCCTGGGCGTCCGGGACGCGGTTGCCATCCTCGTCTCGGAAGAAAACGATCATCCGGTCACCTTTGACCGCGCCCCCGAAACCGGCAAGTACGTGGTGATTTTCGATCCGCTGGACGGCTCATCGAACATCGACGTGAACGTAAACGTCGGCACCATCTTTTCGATCTTCCGGCGCCCGGAAAACGTCAAGAGCACGCTTCACGATGCCGTGCTGCAGCCGGGTTCGAAGCAAGTAGCGGCGGGTTACGTCGTCTACGGCTCATCCACCGTATTCGTCTACACCGCGGGACGCGGCGTCTTTGGATTCACCCTCGACCCCAACGTCGGGGCTTTCGTTCTCAGCCATGAAAACATGCGCATGCCCGATTCCGGCAAGTTCTATTCGGTGAACGAAGCCAACGTGCGAAGGTTCCCCGCGGAATACCAGGAATATCTCGATCGCCTGCGGAGCGGAGCGCTGGGCCGCGAGTATAGCTCGCGCTACATCGGCTCGCTGGTGGCGGACTTTCACCGCACCCTGCTCAAAGGCGGCGTCTTTCTGTATCCGCCCACCGACAGCCACCCGCAGGGCAAACTCCGCCTGCTGTATGAAGCGAATCCTCTCGCCTTCATCGCTGAGCAAGCGGGCGGAGCAGCCACCGACGGACGCCGGCGCATCGTGAACATTCAGCCCACGGACATTCACCAGCGGACGCCGCTGGTCATCGGCAGCCGCGCGGAAATGGCCGAGTTCGAGCTTTGCCGCGACGCCCTTCGGCTCGTCTCGGGCAACAAGTCTTCTGATCGATGGGTAGTGGGTCAGTTTCCGCGTTAACGCGTTAATCAAACACTGGTGGGCAAACAGTTAGTAGACTAATCTCCTCCTCGATGCACCGCTGCGGGTACGCCTATATGAAGGAGCGACTGTACTTCGCCACGATACTGCTGTTTGCCTTTGTTTCAGGTTCGGTTTGTGCACAGCAATCTGCGGAGTATCTCGCGTGCAACGATGAAGCTAAAACGCAATTTGCCATGAACGCCTGCGCCAGTGACGAAGCCGCCCGTGCGGACGCGAGGCTCAACGAGGTGTACCGCATGCTGCTGCAAGAGACTGTGGATCCGACCGCCGCAGCGAAGATTAAAGTTGCGGAAAGAGCCTGGATTGCATATCGAGACGCCTACATCGACGCAATGTATCCCGCAGAGAATAAGCAAGCTGAGTATGGCTCGATGTATCCGATGGAAGTTGACTTACTTCGAGCCAAGCTAACGCGAATCCAGATAGCGGCACTGCGAGATGTCTCGCAGTCGAACAGTGAGACGCCGCAATCTTTACCAGATGGCTTTGCTTCCACCGTGCACACAGTCAAGGCGAAGACGCTTGTTCCCATTCTTCTTCCGAGTGCATTGCCGGATCCAATCGGTAAAGCGAAGCATGCAGTCGTTCAAAGCGTAGCGAAAGATGCCTATGCCATTTCGCTCTATTACGAATCGGGAGGGGGAGATACCGCTTTCGCAGCCAACTTCACGGGTCAAGCTAAGCCCAATTACAACCCTGAGGATTTGGCGGACACTGAGCGGACCTCGCTCGCTCAAGGACTCATCGGTTTTTTCACACCTGTGAGCTGCGGCGGGTCCTGCGCGCCAGCCAACCTCTGGTGGCAACAGAACGGAACTCTGTATGAGATACAACTCAAGCTATCACCCACCCTCAGCGAGCAGGAGCAGCAAAAAGCCTTGACCGCTGCTGCCGACTCGGCAATCACAGCAGGGCCACGCTGAAATTCATACAAAGTCCTACTTAGTCGCGTTATGGAAACTGACCCACTACCGATCGAGGGGTTGCCTGCCGGTCTTACGCGGGCAGCGCGACCACTTCACCGATCAGCACGTCCGGCATGCCGTCGTAATATTTCGCGATATCGCCCATCACTTCGCCCATTCGCGGACTCTGCATGGCGGTCTGCAACGCGGCCGGCGAATCGAAGTAGGCGGAGAAAATCACCTGGTAGTAGGGGTTGGAGCCGTCCGGAGTCATATTCACCTTCACCATTTCGGTTTTACGCAAACCGCCGGGAGCCATCACGCTGGTCGCCAGCGGCACATGTTTCGCAAGATAATAAGCCTCGTCGAAGCGGACACCGTGCTTGTAGCAGACTTTCAGTACTGTCATCGAAATACCTCCAGGGGATTTTTTTAAGCCCAGCTGTAACCGTGTTTCGACAAAGGGAGTGAGCGAATGCGTTCGCCGCCGGCGGCGAAAATCGCATTGGCGACGGCAGGAAGAATGGGCGGCAGAGCCGGCTCGCCCAAGCCAGTCGGCGGGTTGTCCGTGCGAAGGAAATGCACCTCGATTTCCTTCGGGGCCTGCCGCATGCGCGTGGGCTGATACTGATGGAAGTTGCTTTGCACCGCCCGGCCGCGCTCGATCGTAATCTCCCAGTTCATCAGGTGGCTCAATCCTTCGACCACGGCGCCCTGCACGATGTTGACCGCGTTGCTGGTATTGACGATCTGGCTGCCGATATCGGCGGCGACCCACACCTTGTTCACCTTGATCTTTTTGTTCGCATCCACGCTGACTTCCACCACTTCGGCAAAATATCCGCGATGAGCGGACACGTAGGCCACGCCCATGGCCGTGCCCTTCGGCAGAGCGCGCTTGCCCCAATTGGATTTTTCCGCCACCAGTTGCAGGACGCCGCGCATCCGGTCCACGTCCACCTTGCCATCCACGGGAGGGCTGGGAGGATACGCGGGATTTGAAATTGGAGGGCGCGAGAGCAGCCGAAGGCCAAACTCCACCGGATCGGTTCCCGCGGCGTGCGCCATCTCATCCACAAACGACTG
>JBEKTG010000096.1:0-9667 GCA_049516275.1 Candidatus Acidiferrales bacterium | reverse complement strand
TTTTCAGCGCGGCGATGGTGTTTACGAGAGCCGGCCGGACGGCTCTGACGCTGGTAAGCTCGAAGCGCTCTGTGCCAGCGGCTGGTGAAGCCGCGGCAAGGGGTGAGTAACCGAGCATCGCAAGCGCTCCAAGAATGCCCAGAACAATGGAACGGGTGATGAATTTCATCGTCGACGCGACTCCTTTTGTGTGGGCGTTAGCGGAGAATTCAGCCGCCCCGGCGCCCGTTGTCAGAATCCCGCCCGACACGATAGCACGCAACTAGGGAAGCGGGAGATGCAAAATCAGGTGCGAGATATTCGAACGTATAATGTGGGCGCAATCAGGCGGGAGAACACATGTGCCCGGAATCGGAGATTGCCCGGTGCGCGTAATCGTCATAGGCGGGACGGGGCACGTCGGCTCGTGGCTGACGCCGCGGCTTGTGCGGGCCGGTCACGCGGTGATTTGCGTCAGCCGATCGCAGCGCCAGCCTTACCATGCGGATGATGCGTGGCGCGACGTTGAGCGCGTTGTGCTGGATCGCGCGGCGGCGGAGGCCGAGGGAACCTTCGGCTCGAGTATCGGCGCGCTGCGCTCTGAGGTGGTAATCGATCTGACCTGTTACACCCTGGACGGCGCGCGGCAACTGGTCGACGCGCTGAATGGACGCGTGGAGCAATTTTTGCACTGCGGCACGATTTGGGTGCACGGGATGGGGATCGAGGTTCCGATAACCGAGGGCGCTCCTCGCCGGCCGATCAGCGATTATGGACGCCGGAAGGCGGCTATCGAGGAATACCTGCTGGCACGTCACGCGGAAGATGGCTTTCCTGCTGCCATCCTGCATCCGGGGCATTTCGTGGGGCCGGGATGGGTGCCGCTCAACCCCGCTGCGAACTTTAATGCGGAGGTTTTTGCGGCGATTGCGTGCGGGGAGGAAATCGCGCTTCCGAATTTTGGGCGTGAGACGCTGCATCACGTTCACTGTGACGATGTGGCACAGGCATTCGTGAGGGCGATAGCCAACTGGCCGCGCGCTGTGGGCGAAAGTTTTCACGTCGCGTCTCCGGCTGCGTTGACTATGGCGGGTTATGCGGAGTCTGTGGCGGGGTGGTTTGGGAGGGAAGCGCGAATTCGATTTCTGCCTTGGGAAGAGTGGCGCGCTACTGTGTCCGCTAAAGATGGGGACTTTACGTGGGATCACATCGCGCGATCACCGAATTGCAGCATCGAAAAAGCGCGCCGGCTCCTGGGCTACGAGCCTCGCTATCGCTCTTTGGAAGCGATCCGAGAATCGCTCGCGTGGCTTTGCGCGAGTGGGACGGTTCCGAGTCTGGCTTCGTTCACGCTGCCCTGACTGCTGGCGTCAACTGTGAGTCGCTATTAAGGTTTTGGCGAGGGCTGCGGCTGAGACGGCGGCGGCTTCGGCAAGGCGAATACGATGTAGCCGAGAGTGGACTGGCCGGGAGTGGCTGCGTTTTCTCCAAATCCGCGGGCGCCCTTTTGCAAACCAAAAACGGGCGGAGCGCCCGAGCCTATCACCAGATATTCGCGCCCCTGCACTTCGTAGATGGACGGCAGGCCGGTGAGGCCGGCGGGCATTTTGTAGGTCCAAAGTTCGTCGCCGGTGTCCACGTCGAACGCGCGCATCTTGCCGTCTTTCGCGGTTACGAACACGAGGCCCGTCGCGGTGACTACCATGCCCACGCGTTCGCCGCCGGCGAGCATACCGGTATTTTGGCCGCCTTCCTTTACCGCTTCTTCATCCTCGCCTAGCGGCTTTCTCCAGCGGATGGTTCCGGTGTTCAGGTCGTAGCAGATGATTTCGGACCACGGAGGGCCGATCACGCCCTGCGTCAATCCGTAGTTTGAATACAAACGCTGCGGCGCGACGACTCCTTCGGGATACGGCGGTCCAACGAAGCGGTTGTTCCCGCCATATTTTGCGTTGAGCTCGCGCGGGTTCAACGACGGCAAAAGGCCGCCCGGGGCGCCGCCATTGGCTACCACTGGTCCGGTCATGGGCTGGGGCTTGGTGGCTGACGATGCGGCGCCCCCGGCGTTCGATAGATAGTTGTACAGAGTGTTCACGGCATCCGGATTCAAATCCGGATGGGCCGGCATCTGTCCCTTGCCGGAGAGGACGAGCATGGTGAAATCGGAGAGATTGATACGGGAGGTAACTCCTGCCAGCGTGGGAGCCTCGGCTGAACCGGCGAGGTCTGCTCCATGGCACGATTGGCAGTTCTGCTGATACTCCGGGGGCACTGCGACGCCGCCCGGGCCGCGCGCGCCGGCGGTGGCGGTTACCGGCAGCTCCGGGCCTTGAATGTTGATGAGGGAAGGGAAGTCAGATGTGGTGACGAAGACGAGCCCTCTGGTTGGGTCGGAAGCGCTTGTGCCCCTGTTGCTTCCGCCCCGCGAGCCGGGCAGCTGGACGGTATCGTGCTTGTATCCCGCGGGCGTGAACAGTCCCTCATTGCGGGCGCTGGCGATTTTTTCTTTCCACGTGGCGCGATCTTCGGGAGTCAGAAAAAACGGATTGATGTCGTCGGCGGTCATCTTCTGGCGCGCGAAGGGAGGTGGAGCGGTCGGGAAGGGCTGCGTGGGCCAGGCTTGTTCTCCCGGCACATCGCTCTGCGGGACGGGGCGTTCCTCGATCGGCCAGAGCGGCTCGCCCGTTACGCGGTCGAAGACGTACAGAAAGCCCGTCTTGCCGGCCTGCGCCACGGCGTCCACCATTTTTCCATTGTGGCGGACGGTGATCAGCTGCGGGGCCGAGCAGGGATCGGAGTCCCAAAGGTCGTGGTGGACTTCCTGGAAATGCCACAGGCGCTTGCCGGTGCGCGCGTCGAGAGCCACGAGGCTGTCGCCAAACAAGCCCGCGCCGATGCGGTCGGCGCCGTAGAGATCGTAGGTGGGCGAGCCAAAGACGACGTAGACGATCCCGCGCTTTTCGTCGAGCGAGAGCTCGCCCCAATCGTTTACTCCGCCGATGTATCGCCACGCGTCCTTGGGCCACGTGTCATAGCCGAATTCGCCGGGATACGGGACGGTGTGGAACGTCCAGACCGTTTTTCCCGTTAGCACGTCGTAGGCGCGAATGTGTCCGGGAGGGGCTAGAAAATTCTCGCCCGTGGACGATCCTTCGATGATCAGATTTTCGAACACGCGTCCGGGAGCGTCGCTCTTGATGCGCGCTACTTCGGCGGGGACGCGATCGAGACCTTCCCGCATGTCGACTAGCCCGTCTTCGCCGAAGCTTAGAATCGACTTGCCGGTGCGCGCGTCGATTTCTTCTAGGAAGTGGTTGATCTGGAAGATCAGCCGGCGGTCTTTGCCGTCTTTGCTTTCCCAGTAATTCACTCCCAACTCGGCGATGGAACTCAGGCCGGTGTGGATCCAGAGTTCTTTCCCGGTGGCGGCGTCGAGCGCGATGAGCGAATTGTTCCGGCCGTACACGTACATCACGCCGTGGGAAATGAGCGGGTTCATCGCGGAATTTCCGTTGAAGTAGGTCCAGGCAACTTGCAGCTGCTTCACGTTGCTCTTTTTGATCTGATCGAGGGCGGTGTAGCGGGATGTGTCTGGGCCGCCGCCGTAGTCGCTCCAGGATTTGTGGTCCTGCTGCGCAACCGCACAAGAGCAGGCGATCGCCATCCAGAAAATGAGCAGAGCGTTTTTTGGTGCCAACGGCTTCATGGAAATCATTTGCCCTTCTGCTTGAATGCTCCCGGCTTGCCCCAGAAGATGAACGTGCCGAAACGGGTGGCGGTGACGATATCGAGCGCGCCGTCGTGGTTGAGATCGGCCGCGTAGATATCCGAGCCGGCACCGGAGCGGTTATGGATCCGTTCGGGCACGAATTCCGCGCCGCCGGGAGCCTTGGGGTTGCGCACGGTCTTATACCAGTAGAGCACCGCGGGACCATACGGGTCCGGATCGAGGTAATCGTCGCGGTGCGACCAATAACGCTTGCCGACGATGAAATCCGGGATGCCGTCGCCATCCACGTCGCCGAACGTAGAGCCGTGAGGCTCGGTGAAGGTGACGCCGCCGGCATTCTTCGTCGAGAGATCGTCCATGATCATGTGCTGCACGAACGAGATGTTGCCCGCGGCGTCGCGTTTCTGCTCGAACCAGGCCAATCCGTATCCATGCACGTTTAGAACGGTGACAATGTCGTTGAGGCCGTCGCCGTTCACGTCGTACACAGCCATGACGCTTCCGCCCATGATATTTCGGCCGTAACGCGCGAAGGCCTGCGGATGATACGTCCAAGGCTCCTGCTTGCTGCCCGCGGGCGGCTGTTCCCACCAACCGAAAGCATTGACGATGTCCAGGCGGCCGTCGCCGTTGATGTCGCCCACGCCGATGCCGTGAGCCGTTGCGTAGCCCAGTTCCGAAACGTTGTGCACGGTCCACAGTCCGGTGGGATTGGCGGGATCGGGTTTTGCGTACCGCACGTAGCCATCCGCCATGTAGACGAGTTCGAGCTTCCCATCGCCGTCGATATCGCGCACGACGGCGACCTCGGAGCTGAAATCCGGCACGACCAGGTATTTATCCCAGCGGCGCGACTCGCCCTTGGGATTGACGTAGAGCCATACGCCGCGATTGCCGGAAAAACTGCAATTGATCACGTCCGGCCAGCCGTCGCCTGTGAAATCTCCGGAGAACTGCATCCAGTCGTCGCGGGTGTATTCGTCGGAGGGATTCGTGGTGAGGGCTTCGTAGATTTCGCGATGCGTGGTGTAATCGGGGCCGAAGTAGATGTGCGGACCGGAGACTATGTCCATCACGCCGTCATGATTGAAGTCGGCGGCGCTGGCTCCCCAGGAATAATAGAAATCGCTGAGCCGCTGCATGTGGAAGTGGCTGGAAAGCTTTTCCGGTTCCCGCGTCATGAGTGCCAGGTCTTTGTAAGCTACATCCTTGAACCGCACGTCGCCCGTGCCGCCGACATACAGCGCGATGGGGCCGTACTTTCCGGCATCGTCTTCGGCTACGCCTCCGGCGACTTCGCCGCCGTTATTCAGGAAGGATCGGACGATATTCGCGTCGAGGAATGTTTCCACGGTGTTCCATTCGCCCGCGCGGAGGGACGTGTCGGGCGGAGTGACGGGCAGAATTAGTCCGGGTGGCAGACCGGGATGCTCGCCAGGCGTTCGCGGGCGGACCGGAGCGTTCGGGTCCACGGGAGGCGCAATGCGCATTTGTCCGCCGCCGCGGCGAAGCTTGTCGCGCTTGAGTTCATGGCCCTGCGCGTCGAGTGTGAGGGCGTAGGAGGCGACATCGGCTTCACTGAGCGATACGAATACGCCTTTCATGCCGCCCTGCGGCGTCTTTTCGGCGCGCATCAGGAGGCCAGTTTTGCAGTTTGCTTCGCATTTGAGGGAAGCGTAAAAGCCGACGTCCTGGTAGGAGCGATCGAGGACCAGCCAGCCGCCGCCCGGTTGTTTCGGCGTGCCGGTGATTTCGCCGTTTTCTGCGCGCCAGGTAGCGTCTCCCAGGGTATGCCAGCCCGCGAGCGCCGATCCCTTGAAAGAATAGTCAGGGCGGAAGGAGGGTCCGGTGCCGGAGAGCCGGGCCACCGCGGCGAGTACAGCGAGCGCCAAAAACAGAATGCGTTTCCCGGACATTTTGCTCTCCCTGGTGAGATACAAAGCGGTCGAATTCGACGCTTACCGCGCTATGTGTTAGCAAGCACTTCTTGCCAAGTCAAGCTGAATGCACTCGTTCTGTTTATCATTCATAGCTGGCATAGCTAGTCGGGAAAGCCTTGCCTCGTGGCCTGCTTGTGAAATATCCTCCAGCGCGTGAATCGGGTTTGCCGGACAACGAACATCTCACCTGCGCATTCTGGAGGACGATCCCATGAGACATCTCCGTGGCTGGGCGGCCGGAGCGGTTACTGTTGCCGCGCTGGCCATTGCGCTTTGCGAGGTAGTGCTTGCCGATCGCGCTGCTGACGCACCGGCGTACACGCTCACGCCGGTTGAGTTCGGCATGCAGCTTAAGACGCCGGATGGGCGCGTCGTCTTCGAATATCTGACCAAGAAGCCGGACAACATCGGCCTGACGTCCCCCAGCGCGGCCTGCTTTCATCCGGTGAACACGCCCTCCGGCCAATGCATCACCAGCATTGCGCCGGACGACCACCCGCACCATCGCGGCATCTTCTTCGGCTGGCACGACAGCGCTTTCTACGAACCGCAGGTGCGGCCGAATCCGTCGCCCACATCTTCGATGCGCGCGGCTACGGTTCGCCGCGCGGACTTCTGGGGCTGGGGAGTATTCGCGCCGCGCGACGGCCGCGTTATTCAGAACCGCGAGATCAAACTTGTGAATGCCGACGCGGCGCACGCGGAGCTCGCGATTCACAATGATTTGCTGGTCGAGAATCGCAAGATGGGCGAAGAGAATGACACGGTTAACGTCACCGAGCGTGAGGGCGTGTTCGTGCTGGACCTGAGCTATACGATCGCGCCGACCGTGGAATACCGACTCAACCAGAATGCTTTTGGCGGCTTCGACGTGCAATGCCGCAAGGATGGCGACTCCTATTATTCGAACGAGGCCGGGAAAGTCACTCTTCGCGATGCGCAATATGCCTACCCGGAGCTCGACTGGCCGAGCGAGCCGTGGTACGACTACACGATCACGCTGGCCGGCGGCGGGAAAACTCTTGGCGTCGCGGTGATCGATCATCCCAAGAATCCCCCGACGATGTGGCATATTTCGCGGACTTTGTGGATGCTTAACCCCTCGATTACGGCCGTGGGGCCGGTCACGATTCGGCCCGAAAATCCGTTGACGCTGCGCTACCGGGTTGTCGTTCATGACGGGCCGCCTCCGGTCGAGGTGCTGAAAAAGCTTTCGGCGGAGTGGCGCGCCACCTAGAATTACCGTTCCAACCTAACGGGGAATCAAATGGACTACAGGCTCAAGGGCAAGCTCGCCTTCGTCAATGCCGGTGCGTACGGAATCGGCGAGGCGGTTGCGGATCTTTTAACGCAGGAAGGCGCGAGCGTGATCGTTGCGGATTGCGACGAAGCTGCCCTCGCGGAGAAATCTTCGCGCTGGGCGGGTGTGGTGGCGGCCGATCTGTCGGCGGCGGAAGGAACCAGCACGGCTGTTTCCTATGTCCTCCAGAAATTCGGCAGGGCTCCGGACATTCTGATCAACAACCTGGGCGTGGGCGATTCGTCGTCGTTCGTGGAGATTTCCGACGAGCGCTGGGCGAAGAGTTTCGAGATCAACCTGATGGGCTGCATACGGATGTGCCGCGCACTGATCCCGGCGATGGCCGAGATTGGTTCGGCTTCGATCGTCAACACCGGTTCCGACCTGGCCAAGCAGCCGGAATTCACGCTGATGGATTACGGCGTGTGCAAGGCGGGACTGCTCTATCTGACGAAAGCGCTCGCCAAGCAGTATGCGCCGCAGGTGCGCGTCAACGCCGTGCTGCCGGGGCCGGTGTGGACGCGGATGTGGACGCGGCCGGGGGGAATCGTCGACCAGTTGGTGGCGCATTATGGCGTTGCGGACCGGGCTGCCGCGGTAAAGAGATTCCTGGAAGATCGTTATCTGCCTCTGGGCATCGGCCAGCCGGAGGATGTGGCCCATGCGGTGGTGTTTCTTGCGTCGCCGCTGGCGAAATTTATCACCGGCTCGACTCTGGACATCGGCGGGACATTGCGCGGACTTATCTAACAAGGTCGCAACACCCGGAATCTTCCCGGCGAATGGGCTTCTCACCGAGAGGCGAGCGACTACGTGGTGAGGGCTGCGGTGAGTTTGCTGAGGTTGGGCAACGTCTCGATCGTTTTCGTGATTTCGATTACGGATTCGGTTTTTTGTTTGGGCCACTTTGCGAATTCGGCGTTGCTGCGGAATTTGTCGGCCACCTCATCGTAAGTCATGGGGTTCTCTGGGCTGCCTTTTGCAAATCCGCTCTTACCGGTCAGGACGGTGCCGTCCTTCCGATAAATCCTGATGAGGTTTCCTTCGACGAGTCTGGCTTGCAGCGACTCCTGCGTCCCCTTTTTGTCGAATTCCGGATCGGCGTAGAAGCGCGACCGGCTGATCATGTCCTGCACGTCCGGACGTTGCACGACCGCGTCGGTGAACTCGCTTAGGCCCGCTTTGCCCACGACCAGCAGAACGCTCACCGCGTATTCCATGCTGAACTTTGCTTCGAGGCCGGTGCTGGGGCGATGGCGAAATAGCGTGCCCACGTTATTCTGGCTGCCGACAATCTCCACTTTTTCGACATCCGCGGCCTTGAGATTGTTCTCGCGAATCAGGCTCAGCATCTCATCCATCACCGCCTGCTGGATGGTTCCGCAAGGGAAGCGCTTGATCAGATCACCGGGAGACGCAAACATCCACGGTTTTCCGAGGCGATCTACGATCGAGTGCGGATCATAGGTTCCGCCTTCCGCCTGATAAAATCCCAGCGGCGCTTCCAGAATATCTTCCGAGGCTGTCCAGCCCAGCCACGCGAGATCGGCGGAAACGACGCCGCTTTCCGCGGCGTGCCCCGCGTGAAACGGCTTTGTCATGGTGCCGAAGTTGTCGCGCAGGCCGCTGGCCTGCGATCCGGCCAGCCCGAGGGCGCGCGCCGTTTGGGTAGGATTCAACCCTCGCAGTTTAGCGGACGCGGCGGCGCTGCCGAACGATCCGACGGTGCCCGTCGTGTGAAAGCCCTCGGCATTGTGGCGCGATGAAATCGCATCGCCCACTTTGTTTTCCACCTCGATACCCACGTGGTATGCGAGCAGGAAGTCCTTGCCGGAGCGCCGGTCGACTTCACAGTGCGCGAATGAAGGGGGGAGCACAGGCGCGTTCACGTGCAGGGCGGAGCCGGTGTCATCGTAATCGTCGGCGTGAATCGCAATGCCGTTCGCCAGCGCCGCGAAACGCACCGCTAACTTCCGATTGGTGCCGATCACGCTTGCCTTACCAGAAGAGAGGCCAAGCGTCTCGATGTATTGCCGGATGATTGGTCCACTCACGGAAACCGATCCCGCCAGCGCCAGGCCGAACCCGTCGAGCAGTGTTTTCTTCCCCAGTTCGATGACGTTCGCCGGAATATCCTCGTATTTCGTGTTCACGATGAATTCCGCGACGTACCTGGTCAACCCTGGGGACTTGGGGAACTCCACCGGCTCACACGCTTGACCCGCCGGGGCAGACGCGCCGAGAAGTCCACGCGCGGGCAGGGCCGCTGCCGCCAGCAATGAGTTCTTGAAGAATTCACGCCGAATCATTTTGTTGTTCAGTCCTGCGACGCTTTGACGCGAGCAAGCGCGGGCGCCTGACCGGTCATCCAGATCTGGCCGCCTGAGTATATCCCGGCTTACGATTGGGGTTGAAAAGCAAACGGGGAGCCACTCATTTCTCTCGACTGCATGGAAAGAATGGCGAGGACGACGAGACAATGATCGGTTCGATGCGATTGCCGCCGTTCGCTTAGCTCAGTTTCAGGAGCAGCACGACGCGGTCATCATCGTTCAAACCCTGGAAGGAAAAGCGGTCGACGTCGGACAGGACGTTGTCTACAATCTGCCTGGCCGGCAGGGAACACTGCTTGCGTATCAGTGTGACCAAGCGGTCGAGCCCATACATTTCACCTTCGGCGTCCATCGCCTCGGTTATCCCATCCGTATAGGCTACAAA
>JBEKTG010000095.1:0-9681 GCA_049516275.1 Candidatus Acidiferrales bacterium | reverse complement strand
ACGCCGATCAGGCGCGCGACGAACAGCGCCAGCAAACATCCGAAGTCTACGCCACCTACAATTCGATCCTCCGCAAGGCCGCGGCCCTCGATTTCGACGACCTGCTTCTGCGCTCCGTCGAACTCTTGCGCGAGCACGCCGATGTGCGCGCCGCATGGAGTTCCCGCTTCCAATACATCATGGTCGACGAGTTTCAGGACACCAACGCCTCGCAGGAAGAGCTCGTGCGCCTGCTGGCGGGAACGCGCAAGAACGTCTGCGTAGTTGGCGACGAGGACCAGTCGATCTACGGCTGGCGCGGAGCGCGCGCAGGCAATCTGAAGCGCTTCACCGAGGATTTTCCCGGCGCCAAAATCATCCGCCTCGAAGAAAATTACCGCTCAACGCAGAATATTCTCGATGCCGCTGGCGCAGTCGTGGGCAACAATTCCAATCGCCTCGGCAAGAATCTCCAGGGCGTGATCGGCGCGGGAGACCGCCTGCGCTTCTACGAAGCCCAGGATTCGGTCACCGAGGCGGAATTTATCTGCGGCGAAATTTCCACCTTCCTGCGTAATGAGCCCGACGCGCGGGTTGCCGTCCTCTACCGCACCGGCTCGCAATCGCGTTCGTTCGAGGAAATCCTACGCCGTATAGGGATCCGGCACCGCGTGGTCGGCGGCTTCAGCTTCTATGAACGCTCCGAGGTTCGCAACGCGCTGGCTTACGTCCGCCTGCTGTTCCATCCCGAGGACGATGTCTCCCTCCTGCGCGTTCTAAACGTGCCGCCGCGCGGCATCGGCGCCGCCACCGTGTCTCTTCTCGACGCCCGCGCTAAAGAAACGAACCAGTCCCTCTGGGATGTGATCCGCGCAGGCGAGCTTGGCACCGGCAAACGCCTCACCGCCGCCCTGAACAGTTTTCGCGAGATGCTCGAAGGCCTGCAGCACGCCTCCCTCAATCTTTCTCCCGAGAAGTTGATCGAACTCGTTCTCGATAAGACCGGCTATCTCGACTGGGTCGAGCAGCAGGACAACATCGAGCACACCGCGCGCGCCGACAATCTCCGCGAACTCTCGAACGCCATGGCCGAAGCCGCCGAGCAGGGCCAGACGCTCGAAGACGTCCTCGACCAGGCCGCCCTAGCAAGCGATGCTGACCAATACGACGAGTCCGTCACCGTTTCCCTGATGACGCTTCACAGCGCCAAGGGCCTCGAATTCGACGCGGTCTTTCTCGCCGGCCTCGAAGAGGGCTTGCTTCCGCACAGCCGCTCCCAGAACAGCAACGCCGAACTCGAAGAAGAGCGCCGCCTTTTCTACGTCGGCATGACGCGCGCCCGGCGTTCCCTGCTGTTATCGCGCGCGATTTATCGCCGCAGCTACGGCGAGGACCGCCTGCGCGCATCCCTCCCCTCGCGCGTCGTGTCCGAGATTCCCGGAGACTTGATCGAGGCCGCGGCCGGTTCCTACTCCGAGCCCGGTCAGACCCGCCGCTACGAGCCCGATCCGGAATTTTCCCAGTCCTACCCGCAGCGCCGCCCGTCGTCGTCCTCATCCTACGGATATCCGCCGCGCCAGGCGCGATCCGTTCCCACGCCCGCCCCGCGCCGCGGGTCGAGCAATCCGCTTATCGGCGCGCGCGTTCGCCACTCGAAATACGGCGTGGGCACCATCATCGACATCGAAGGCGAGGGCGAAGACCGCAAGCTCACCGTGAGCTTCCAGGACTACGGCGCGAAAAAATTGGTGGAGCGCTACGCCAACCTCCAATTCGCCTGATCGCCAAAGCCCGGTTGCGCGGAATGTCCGCACAGGGTAGAGTTTTTCGTTGGCCGCTCGCGGAGGTTGGCGTTTGGACCCACAGCTTTTTCGGACGAAGAGTATCGATCAGCTCATCTCCGACGCCGACCAGCCTGAGCGAAGGCTGAAGAAAACCCTCGGGTGGCTTAGCCTCACCGCGCTCGGCGTGGGAGCCATCATCGGCAGCGGGATCTTCGTGCTCACCGGCACAGCCGCCGCGGGCGAATCGGTGCAGTTCCCTTCTCTGCTGAAAGCCCCACTTCTGGACGTCCTGATGCACGGCCGCCACGCGCTGGGAGTTTCCGGCCGTCCCGGCGCAGGCCCCGCGATCGCCGTCTCTTTTTTTGCGGTCGCGGTCATCTGCGGCCTGGCGGGTCTGTGCTACGCAGAACTCGCGTCGATGATCCCGATTGCCGGCAGCGCGTACACCTACACCTACGCAACCCTCGGCGAACTAGTCGCCTGGATCATCGGCTGGGACCTGATCCTCGAATACGCCGTCTCCAACATGGCCGTCGCCGTGGGATTCTCGGCCTACATCAACAGCCTGCTCGATTCGTTCGGCATTCACCTGCCCGCCGTTCTCAGCTCGCCCGCCTATTCACCCGACACAGGATGGGTGAAGCATTTCAACATCATGGGTTTCCTCATCGTGATGTTTCTCACGGTTCTGCTCGTCTTCGGTATCCGCGAGTCGGCCGGCGCGAACAACATCATGGTGGGCATCAAGATCCTCGCCATCGCGGTGTTCTGCATCGCGGCCAGCAAGTACATCCAGCCCTCCAACTGGCATCCGTTTTTCCCCAATCACATGCAGGGAGTGCTCACCGGCGGCGCCATCGTCTTTTTCACCTACATCGGCTTCGATTCGGTATCCACCGCCGCCGAGGAATGCCACAATCCGAAAAAAGACCTTCCCATCGGCATCCTCATCTCGCTGTTCGTCTGCTCGTTCCTTTATATTGCCGTGGCGCTGGTTCTCACCGGCATCCAGCATTGGAGCAAGCTGAACACCGCCGCCCCCGTCGCGGAAGCCCTCGAAGCCATCGGACTCAATGGCGTCAATCGCTGGGTCACGGCCGGGGCACTGATGGGGATGATCTCCTCGATCCTGGTGTTTCAACTCGGCCAGGCGCGCGTGTGGTTTGCCATGTCCCGCGACGGACTGCTTCCTGCCGCCTTTTCGCACGTCCACCGGAAATTTCGCACGCCGGACGTCGCCACCTGGGTCGCCGGCTTCTTCGTCGCCATTCCCGCGGGCATATTCGACATCGGCACGCTCGCCGATCTTTCCAACATCGGCACACTCTTCGCCTTCATCCTCGTTTCGATTGCCGTGCTGATCCTGCGCAAGCGCCAGCCGGACCGCCCGCGCAGCTTCCGCGTCCCGTGGACGCCGTTCATCCCCATCGCCTCGGTGGTCTCCTGCTTCATCCTGATGGCCAGCTTGACCGTCGAAAACTGGCTCCGATTTTTCGTCTGGCTCCTGATCGGTCTGTGCGTCTATCACTTCTATGGCCGCAAGCACAGCGAACTCGCCGCCGCGCCCGCCGGAACTCCCAGCGGAGGAGCACAGTGAGCCTCGCGCTGCCGTGGAAATCGACGCGGACAACGCCACGGACAGTGCCGCGAACAAAGGCGCGCCGCCGCGTCTTGGCGATTTTCGCGTTGCTCGCGCCCGCTCTCTTTCTCTGCCTGCCGTCGTCCTTCGGCTGGGGCCAGAGCGCCGACCGCCTCATCGCCAACAAGGCCGTCGACACCCTGCCCCCGGAAATGCAGCAGTTCTTCGAGGCCAACCGCCAGTACATCGTCCAGCGCGTCACCGACCCCGAGTCCGAGGACAAAAACGCGGACCAGCGCAACGGCTTCATCCGACTCGATCACTACGGCCAGTTCCCTTTTTCAGCTCTGCCCCACGACTACACCGCGGCCACCGGCAAATTCACCCGCCGCACCGTCGAAATGTACGGCCTGCTCCCCTGGCAGATCGGGATCTACAGCAAGAAACTGACCGATGCCTTCCAGGCGCACAATTGGACCGAAGCGAAAACCTCCGCCGCCGTGCTGGCCTACTACGTGGCGGCGTCGCACGATCCCTTCAACACCACCATGAACCACGATGGCAACCTCTCCGATCAGCCCGGCGTGAATGAGCGCTTCGGCGTCGGCCTCGTCGACCGCTACCAGCTCTTCTTTTTTGTGAAGCCCAACGAAGCCGCCTTTATCCGCGACCCCACCGAACACGCCTTCCACGCAGCCATGGGCGCGCACACGTGGCTCGAAAACATTCTTTGGTCGGACTATCGCGCGCACCAGGGACTCACCAGCTACGGCGACGCCTATTACGACCGCTTTTACGCCCAGGCCGGAGCCGTGCTGATCCGCCAATTCTCCGACGCCGCCACCGACGTAGGCTCGTTCTGGATGACCGCCTGGATCAACGCTGGCCGCCCGCAGCTTCCGCCGCAGTAGAATTATTCACCATGACGCAATCCGCCACCCAGCGCACCATTCTCGACAAGCTCCCGAAGGCCGAGCTCCATCTCCACCTCGAAGGCTCCATCCGTCCCGAAACCGCCGTCGAACTGGCCGCGCGCCACGGCACGAAGCTCACCGCCGAAGAAGTCGTCGCGCGCTACAACTATGCCGATTTCGCCGGTTTCATCGACGTCTTCAAGTGGGTCACTTCGTTTCTTCGCGATCCCGCTGACTACGCCCTCATCACGCAGAAGCTTCTCGAAGAACTCCAGCGCCAGAACGTGGTCTACGCCGAGATCACCATCTCCACCGGCGTGATGCTGCGCCGCATGCAGAACGTGGAAGCGAATTTCGCCGCCATCCGCGAGACCTCGCAAATCGTCTCCTTCAACCGCCTCCGCACCGCGTGGATTTTCGACGCCGCCCGCCAGTTCGGCGCCGATTCCGCCAAGGAAGTCGCGCGCTGGGCCTGCAAACTCCATAAATCCGGCGTGATCGCCCTCGGCATGGGCGGCGACGAACTCGCCTTCCCCGCCGTGAATTTCCGCGCCGCATTCGATCTGGCCCGCGAAGAGGGCCTGCACATCCTTTGCCACGCCGGGGAAATTGGCGGGCCCGAAGCCGTCCGCGAAGCCGTCGAAATCCTCGGTGCCGAACGCATCGGCCACGGCATCGCCGTGATGCACGACCCCGCGCTCGCCGAGATGCTGGCCCTGCGCCGCATCGTGCTCGAAAACTGCCCCACCAGCAATCTGTGTACAGGAGCGCTCGCCAAGCAAATCGGCAAGCCCTCGGCATCGCTCGCGGATCATCCGCTTCCGAAATTCATCGAACGCGGTCTGCCCGTGGTTCTCTCCAGCGACGACCCTGCCCTATTCCACACCGATCTGCTGTCGGAATATGCCCACGCTGAATCGCTAGGCCTCTCAAGGCAACAACTCCTCCAGCTGGCCGAGCAGAGCTTCAACGCAGCGTTCCTTCCGCCGCTCGACAAGCGCCAGCTGCTCGATGATTTTCGCGCCGCGACAAAATCCGCAGGACTGCTATAATCTTTTTTCGTCGGCCAGCCCGCGACAGAGAATTTTTCCGCCAGGCGCCAGCGACCAACACAAAAAATGAAAGCTCACGTCTGGGTCATGCTGAAGTCCACCGTCCTCGATCCCCAGGGACAAACCATTCAACGCGCCCTCTCCTCCCTCGGCTACGCCAAGGTGCAGGAAGTGCGCCAGGGCAAATTCTTCGTCCTCCAGCTCGACGGCCTCAGCCGCGACGAAGCCAAAGCGCAAGTCGAGCGCATCGCCAAAGACGTGCTCACCAATCCCGTCATCGAAGAATTCCGATTCGAAATCCTCGACTGACCCGAGCCGCCGAACCAAATAGCGCCGCCCGCTGTTTCTCCTCCATCCGCGCCCTTCCATCCCCGTCCGGTGTTTACTCTCAAGCGAAAAGGTGACGCACGTCACGGCCCCGGAAAGCGAACGACCGTAGTCTCAAATGGAACGGTCGCTGGCAAACAAAACAGGCCCGGAATCGATTGGTTTGGACATCTGTCGATGGAGGGACACGTTTTAGGACTTTGCTGGAAGACACCGCTGAGTAGCGCCAGCCCCGGGGGTTCCCGTCAACCGGGGTCCGGATCAGGATCAGTTCTTCTTAGTGGCCGCTTGCCGAAATCCTCGTTCCACCATATCGGTGGGATCGGTCGACACCGGCGCGTCGCGCCACAGCCATCGCATCATGTCCGGCAGGATGGCCCCGCCGTACTTCCCTCCATGCAGATTCATGCCCCAGGTGTAATTCACGTCGTAGCCTTTCTGCGTGAGGGCCTTCATCAGCCGCACATTCTGGAAGAACCAGTCGTCCTCCTCGTGGTAGACGCCGGTGCGCCCGGTGCCCCGGTGATCGTTGCGGCCGTCGCACAGAAACACACGGATCGGCTTTCGGTCGTTCGCCAGCACGATGTCGGGATAGGCGTTGCCGCCCCGCAGGTTGACGAAGCTTCCCACGTTGCTCAGCACCTTGCGGAAATCGTTGGGACGCTGCCACGCCACGGTGAAAGCGGCGATCGCTCCGGAACTCGATCCCCCGATTCCGCGCATCTCCGGGTCTTTGGAAATGTTGTATTCCTTGTTGAGCACCGGCATCAGTTCTTCGGTGATCACGCGCGCGTACTTGTCGTCGAGAGTGTTGTATTCGGTGGGGCGATTGGTGGTGCGGTCGCCCCAGTCCTGCGGGTTCGCCACGGCTTGTTCGGGAGTACGGCCGGGATTGATGAACACGCCGATCATCACCGGGATCTCGTGCCGGTAGATCAGGTTGTCCATCACGTTTTGCGCTCGAAAGTCCCCATCCTCATTTTTGAAACTCTTCCCATCCTGATAAACCATCAGAGCCACCAGAACAGCCGGGTCATACTGCGCCGGGACGTACACCCAATAGGTGTGCGAAGTCCCCGGATAGGCATTGCTGGGCAATTCGTACGGCCCGCGGATTTCGCCCTTGGGGACGCCGTCCTGCGGCATGGAGTCTGGCCCGAGCCGGTATTGCGAATTGGGATCAGGACCCGGCGGCATCGGCTCCGGTACGCGCGGCCGCGGCGGCTGCTGCGACGACGGAAGTGGCGGCCAATTCCCGCTCTGCTGCGCTTGCCCCTGAGCGGTACTCGGCGCCGCCAGCTGCGCCGTGGCCTGACTCAAAGCCACGCCAACCCAGCCCGCGATACCCAGCGCAACAATCGCTCCACTCACCTTTTTCGTCACTTGCATAATCCCACCTCGAAAATAAACGATATAGCCAGTATGGCAACCAAGGGGTTCGCTTCTCTGCCTTACCGAACCGCCCCAACGGTTCGCGACTATACCACTCACTGCAGAATCGGCACAGCCCCACATCCGCCTCAGACATCAGGCTCCCTATGAAACTCCCCACAAACATCGACGAATATCTCCCCAGGTCCGTTCTGTGCCTCCGGCATTACAACGCCCGCACGTTCCTAAGCGACCTCATCGCCGGCATCACCGTAGGGTTCGTAGCATTGCCGCTAGCCATGGCCTTCGCCATCGCCTCCGGAGTTTCGCCGCAGTCCGGCCTCTACTGCGCCATCGTCGCGGGATTCCTAATTTCCGCGCTGGGCGGCTCGCAGACTCAGATCGGCGGCCCCACCGGCGCCTTCGTAGTCGTGGTGTATGGCATCGTCGCGAAGTACGGCATCGACGGCCTCTACATGTGTACGCTGATGGCCGGCGTGCTTTTGGTGATCCTCGGCGCCACCGGACTCGGCACCGCCGTAAAATTCATCCCGCGCCCGGTCGTGGTCGGCTTCACCAACGGAATCGCCGTCACCATCGCCAGCACGCAGCTTCGCGATTTCTTCGGCATCCGCGTCGCCAAGGTCCCCGGCGATTTTCTGCCGCGGATTCTCCTGCTCCTTCATAACGCCCGCACCTTCTCGCACACGGAAACCGCGCTGGGCATCCTGGCCGTCGCCCTGATTCTTCTCTGCAACCGTTACGTGCGCAAAGTCCCCGGCTACATCGTGGCCATGTTCGTGGGGACAGCCATCGTGGCGATCTTCCGCCTCCCGGTCGAAACCATCGGCACGCGCTTTGGCGGAATCCCGTCGGGACTCCCAGCCATTCGCATTCCCGCGTTTCGCGCCGACCTGTTGCGGCCTTTGATCTCTCCGGCAATCACCGTCGCGATGCTCGGAGCCATCGAGTCGCTCATGTCCGCCGTCGTTTCCGACCGCATGAGCAAGAGCCAGCACAATCCTAACGTCGAACTCGTCGGCCAGGGCGTGGCCAACATCCTGTCTCCGCTGTTTGGCGGCTTGCCCGCCACCGGCGCCATCGCCCGGACCGCCACCAACATCCGCTCCGGCGCGAAAACGCCGGTCGCCGGCATGATCCATGCCCTCACGCTGCTCGCCATCATTCTTTTCGCCGCGCCGCTGGCTCGCTTCATCCCCTTGTCCGTGCTCGCCGGCATCCTGCTGGTGGTTTCCTACAACATGGGCGATTGGGGAGAAATCGGCGAGCTTCTGAAGCTCTCGTTTCTCGATATCGGCATCTGGCTCACAACGTTCCTGCTCACCGTCTTCGTCGACCTCACCGCCGCGGTCGAAATGGGCATGGTCCTCGCCGTCCTGCTGTTCATTCGCAAAGTGACCGCCACCACCACCGTCTCCCGCGTCACCGACGATTACCTCCGCGAAGGCCGCGCCCACATACTGCAGGACAAAGAAATTCCGCCCTATGTGGCCATCTTCCGCATTCACGGGCCCTTCCTCTTCGGCTCGACCGGCAAGCTCCAGGAAATTGCCTCGCAACTGGACCATCTGCCCCCTATCCTGATCCTGCGCCTGCGCAACATGACCGCCATCGACGCCACCGGCCTCGCCGCTCTCGAGCAACTCGCGGATGCGATCCATGCTTCAGGCCGCGGTTTGATTTTGTGCGGCGCGCGCGAACAGCCCGCCCAACTCATGCGCCAGTCGGAATTCGAGCAGCACGTGGGCCAGCAAAATGTCTGCGCCAGCGTCGCCGAAGCGCTCAATCGCGCGAGCGCGCTCCTCGTCGAAATTCAATCCGCCGACCCGCGCGTTGCTGTGTTGCAGGATTAGCAGCGCCCGCAAGAAAATCCGGCGCCGAGCTCGTCCCAGGTCCCTCGCGCTTGCCGGCCCCGCCAGTCCGGCGGAAATTTCCCTTCACTCTGGGTACTTTGTATAATGTGGCCTGCCTCAGGAGGGCAATCATGTTGCGTATAAATGACGAAGCTCCCAACTTCACGGCCGAAACCTCACTCGGCACAATCAATTTTCACGAATGGATGGGCGACGGCTGGGCCGTCTTGTTCTCGCATCCCAAGGACTTCACGCCCGTTTGCACCACGGAGCTGGGTTACATGGCGGGACTACAGCCGGAATTCGAAAAGCGCAACGTCAAGATTATCGGCCTGAGCGTGGATCCCGTCAGCAGCCACAACAAGTGGAAAGCGGACATCGAGGAAACTCAAGGCAGCAAGGTGAATTACCCCATGATCGGCGACCCCGAGCTAAAGATCGCCAAGCTTTACGACATGCTCCCGGCGGACGCGGGCGAGTCCTGCGAAGGCCGCACAGCCGCCACCAACGCCACCGTGCGCACCGTTTTCGTGGTCGGCCCGGACAAGAAAATTAAATTGATGCTCAGCTACCCCATGAGCACGGGCCGCAACTTCGACGAAGTGCTGCGCGTCATCGATTCCATGCAGCTCACCGCGAAGCACAAAGTCGCCACGCCGGTGAACTGGAAACAGGGCGACGACGTGATTATCCTCCCCGCCGTTTCCGACGAAGAGGCCAAGCAGAAGTATCCCGGCGGATGGAAATCTCCCCGGCCTTATCTGCGGATCGTCCCCCAGCCGCGCTAGCATTCCGCAAACG
>JBEKTG010000094.1:0-9686 GCA_049516275.1 Candidatus Acidiferrales bacterium | reverse complement strand
GTATCGCGCGCCACGTCCTGCGAGGCCTTCGCCAGTTGAGCCTGCGCTTGTATCACCTGCGCCTCGGCCTGAGCCAACTGGCCCTGGCTCTGGTCGAGTGTGGCCTGAAATGGACGCGGATCGATCTCAAACAGCAGCTGCCCCTTGGAAACGATCGACCCTTCCCGGTAATCCTGGCGGATCAAGTAGCCCGAAACGTGCGATTGGATCTGCGCGTTCACGTAGCCATCCATCGTGGCGATCCATTCGCTGGTCAGGGCGACATCCCGCCGCTCCACCGCAGCCACCTGTACCGTGGGAGGCGTTCCGGCAGCCTGCGGATTTTGCGAATCCGTGCGGCACCCACTCAGGCCCAATACAACAGAGCTAATGAGTAGGAATACGCACGAAAGGGGCTGTCGACCTCGGGGCATTACTAGTCCTCCGGTTCCGGGGCAATTACGGCCAATTCACCCCGGACATATCACACTTCGGTTTAAAGGTTTTCGATCGAGCGCGGGGCGAATCTCAGGGGCGCGCCAACCTCATTCTCGCACATCGCCAGCGCAAACGCGCCGCGGTTAAGTCGCCGATAATAGCTAAGTTATTATCGGGCCCTGAGAGTCTCGGTTCCACAAACGCAAACCGAAGCGAGTACGTCCGCGCAGGGCATACCGCCACCCACCATCTCGAACTAATAGGACGAACTCCTAACCCCTCGCGTTACATGCCCTGCATGCCCCTCAATAACCTGGAATCGCGATTTGAGAGCGCGCCCGTGTGCTGTACACTCTCCCCTTTCGGCGCGCTCGCTCTTCATAAAAATAGGGGGCACTCAATATGGCTTTCCGGCTCTGGAGCAACGATCTCAAAGAGGGAGACAGGCTGCCTGAAGCCCAGGTCTTCAATGGAATGGGCTACACCGGAGGCAACCGCTCGCCCCACCTCGCCTGGGACGGAGCGCCGGAAGGCACAAAAAGCTTTGTCGTCACCATGTATGACCCGGACGCGCCCACCGGCTCGGGATGGTGGCACTGGCTGGTAATCAACATTCCCGGTACAGCCAAAGAACTCCCGGCAGGCAGTGGCAGCGGTTCGAATCTGCCTCCCGGCGCCATGCAGACGCGCACAGACTTCGGCGCTCCAGGCTACGGTGGCGCGGCTCCCCCGCCAGGCCCACCGCACCGCTACATCTTCACGGTACACGCGCTCAAAACCGAGCGCCTCGATCTCGACCCCGAAGCCAGCGGCGCCATGGTCGGCTTCATGATTTACATGAACAGCCTCGGCAAAGCCTCGCTGCAAGCCACATACGGTAAGTAGCAGCAGGCACAGGGGCGATAGTGGACAGCGTGGGTCCGCTTAGAGCCCGGTCATTTTCTCCAGCCGTTCCGGGTACCGGGCCCCCTCCACCTGAATGTTCGCCGCCGCTGCATCGATCTCCCGCAAGTCTTCAGGCGTCAGTTCTATCGACACCGCTCCAATGTTCTCTTCGAGACGGTCCAGCTTCGTCGTGCCGGGGATTGGAACCATCCACGGTTTCTGCGCGAGCAACCAGGCGAGTGCGATCTGAGCGGGAGTCGCGTTCTTGCGCTTCGCAATCCCGCCAAGCAAATCGACAAGTGCCTGGTTCGCCTTGAGAGCCTCCGGCGTGAAGCGAGGCAGCGTGCTGCGAAAATCGGAGCTGTCGAACTTCGCGTTTTCGCCGATCTTGCCCGTGAGGAAACCCTTCCCGAGCGGGCTGTAAGGGACAAATCCAATCCCAAGTTCTTCGAGCTTGGGTATCACTTCCTGCTCCGGCTTCCTCCACCAAAGCGAGTATTCGCTCTGCAGCGCGGTGAGTGGCTGGACGGCATGCGCGCGTCGGATCGTCTGCACCCCCGCTTCGGAAAGTCCGAAGTGCTTCACCTTGCCGGACTGAATCAGTTCCTTCACCGTGCCGGCGACATCCTCGATAGGTACTTCAGGGTCAACCCGGTGCTGATACAGCAGGTCGATACTCTCCACCCGAAGCCGCTTAAGCGATCCCTCCACGGCCCGCTTGATCTGCTCGGGCCGGCTGTTCACGCGCAGCACCCCCGGCCGATTATCGCTCCCACTAAGGTCGAACCCGAACTTCGTAGCGATCACGACTTTACCGCGGAAAGGCGCCAGCGCCTCGCCCACAAGTTCTTCATTCAGGAACGGGCCATACACCTCTGCCGTATCAAAAAACGTGACGCCGCGCTCCACCGCGGCATGGAGAAGCTCGGTCATCTCCTTCTTATCTTTCGGCGGCCCATAAGAAAAGCTCATTCCCATGCAGCCAAGCCCGACAGCCGACACCTCCAAATTGCTTTTTCCCAGTTTCCGTTTTTGCATCGTTTCTCCAGTACTGACTGTTCGGGCGGCCCTGAGGCTTGCTAAAGCTAAAGCAGCGTAACGCCTTCTACCTGGGCCGCTTTTCGCAGGTCCGTATCCAGAGTTGCCAATGGCAAGTCCCGGCGTTGAGCCAACTCCAAGTACGCTGCGTCGTATATCGTGAGCCCGTGCTGTTCGGCGAGAGCCAGAGCTGTTCTTGCCTGCGCGAGGTTGAGCGCGGGTTCCGTTTCGATGGGCAAGCGCAAAAGCTCGTCCCAAAAAACTACATGCTGACCCGCTTTGATTCGGTTTCTGCGGAGAGCAAACAGGAGCCCGTTTAAGATTTCAGCGGGCCAGTGCGCGGGAACTACGATTTGATCGCCCTGCCTTAAACGATCGAGAAGTCCGTCGGTCCAACTACTGGATTCGTCTTCAAAGCACCAGGCCAAGGCTGCCGAGGCGTCCACAACGAAAACCGACATCAGTGCTTGTGGCCTTCATGAATGAGGTCTTTCGTTCGAAGGCCTGCGAGCTTGTTCCCTTTGCGCAAATCGAGGATTCGGTCGATGGCCGCGCGAACCGGCTGAAGACTCTGTTCGCTTGTGGTATCAAGCGCCTGCCGGGCCAGGATTTCCTGCACATAGACCTCGACCGACACGCCGTGTGCGCGAGCCTCAGCCGCTAATTTGTCAGGAACTTTTATCGTGATGTCCATGCCGCCTTATTATACGCCTGCTGGACGCGATTCCAGGCCGTCTGCCGCTGAGCCGGCAACATCTCGGGCTCGGAGCGGCCGACCTTCATCCACGCGAACAACCGCTTGAAACCCGCTTGATTCCGCGCTACGGTGCCGGAGGTATGAAAAATATGAGGAAAAGGAAGCGCGCCACCGAACAAATATCGCCATACACCGCACCGGCGAAATTAGCCCGCAACATTTCGCCTTTCATTCGCATTTTGGGCCCAAAATCCGCCGCGGCCACTCGACACACTGAGACGAACGAAACACAGGCTAAATTATTGAAAACAATCAGAAGTGGTGCATCCCACTCGACACTCTTGTGCACACCATGCGCAGCGCATTTGGCGCGCTCACATCGGCCCGGTTTCACGATTTTTAGTGCCGGAGGCGTTACGGGTCATGCCTGACAACGTCGCCACCGCGGGCAAGGTTCCCCCAGCGCTCACAATGCTCTCCGAAGAAGAGCAGATGTTCCGGGACACCGTGCGCGCCTTCGCCCAGCAGACGATCAAGCCGCACGTGCGACAGATGGACGAAAAGGGTGAATTCCGCCACGACCTGATCGAGGAATTCTTCCGGCTTGGGCTCATGTCGATTGCCATGCCCGAGGAGTATGGCGGATCGGGCGGAACGTTTTTCCAGACCATCCTGGCAATCGAGGAATTGTCCGCGGTGGATTCGTCCGCCGGCGTAATTGTCGACGTCCAGAACACGCTGGTGACGAACGCAATCATCCGCTGGGGCAGCGCCGAGCAAACGATGCGCTATCTCCCGCGCCTTTCGAAAGACACCGTCGGCGCGTACGCGCTTTCGGAGGCCGGCTCCGGCAGCGATGCCTTCGCACTGGCAACACGGGCGGAAGATCGCGGCGACCATTTCGTCCTGAACGGACGCAAATTATGGATCACCAACGCCAAAGAAGCAGGCCTCTTCCTGCTGTTCGCAAACGCCAATCCCGAAGCGGGTTATCGCGGCATCACGGCGTTTCTGATCGAAGCGAATGCGCCGGGTTTCAAGGTGGGCAGAAAAGAGGACAAGCTCGGCATCCGCGCCTCTTCCACCTGCGAACTGTTGCTCGAGGATTGCAAAGTTTCCAAACAGAACGTCGTGGGCGAGATCGGCAAGGGCTACAAGATCGCCATCGAAACACTGAATGAAGGCCGCATCGGCATCGGCGCGCAGATGTGCGGGCTCGCGCGAGGCGCTCTCGATCACGCAATCGCCTACGCGCAGGAGCGCAAGCAGTTCGGCAAGCCGATCGCCGACTACCAGGCTGTGCGCTTTCAACTCGCGGAGATGGCCCTCGAAGTCGAGGCGGCCCGTAATCTTACGTACAACGCCGCGCGCTTGAAAGACGCCGGGGCTTCGTTCGTAAAAGAAGCAGCGATGGCTAAGTACTTTTCCTCACAGGTGGCCGAGCGCGTGGCATCGAAAGCGATCGAAATCTTTGGCGGATACGGCTTCACGAAGGATTACCCGGTAGAGAAATACTGGCGCGATTCGAAGATCGGGAAAATCTACGAGGGCACATCCAACATGCAGCTGCAAACCATCGCCAACCTGATCCTTGGCAAGTAGTTGCGGAAATGATTTATGGCGCGACGATGTGGTTCCGCAGCGCGTAGCGGACAAGTTCGGTGACGGAATGGATTTGCAGTTTGCGCATAAGGTTCGCGCGGTGCGTGTCGGCGGTCTTCGTACTAATACCTAGCGTGGAAGCGGCTTCCCGGCTGTTTTTGCCTTCGGCAATCAGTTGCAGCAGCTGCAACTCTCGCGCCGTCAGCGGCTCCTCCCAATTGTAGGCCGATGGAGAAAAGTCACTGTGGGTCTTTTTGGAATTCAGCATTAATTCCGTTGCGCAGATTGCGAAGAACGGCCGGTGATTCTCCAGCGCCTCGACGGCCGCAATCAGGTCGCGGTCCGAATCGCTCTTGAGAATGTAGCCTCGCACGCCGGCACTCAGTAGATCCCGAATCAGCTGGTTGGAATGGTCTACCGTGAAGATCAGCGTTTCTATCTGCAGCGACAGCTTCAAGATGCGCTTGGCCGCTTCCAGCCCGTTGAGTTCCGGCATGTTGAAATCGAGGATGGCGATATGGGGCTTGAATTCCTGGCATTTGAGGACGGCTTCATTTCCGTTGCGCGCCTCGGCGCATACCTCCCACCCGGGACGCATCTCCAGCAGAGTTCTCACTCCGCGGCGAACCAGATCGTGATCGTCGGCGACGAGTATCTTAAGGGGCGGCACCTCAACACCTTTCCGAGGAAGGCGAGGCGCCGTGGCGGTTGGCGCTTCACCGTAAGCAACACAGAGAGTGTAGGCCTGGCTACCGTAAAGTAAGAATGCACGGAAGACAGTAGTTCAGCGGTCAGTTTACTGTAGGCAGTTAAGCGTTTGCCTGGCTAAAGCGAAGTGAGAGCTTTCCATGTGTACCAGCGACATTGATGGCGGCTAGAGTGTGACGTGGTCGGCAGCGCGGCGGGTTGAACCGGGGGCGCTGCTTTCCGTCACGCGGCGCGTGATTTCGGCGGCGAGTTGATTCAGGGGAAACACGCCGTCAGCATGGCCAGCCGCATACACGAGGCCCGGCATTCCCCAAACAACGGAAGAAGCTTCGTCCTGGATGAGCACGTGTCCCCCGGCTTCGCGAATTTTCTGCGAACCAATCACCCCGTCCGCTCCCATTCCGGTCATGACGATCGCGAGAGCGCTGGCGCCATACATGGAAGCCACCGACCGGAAGAGAACGTCGACGGCCGGGCGGCATGAGTTCTCAGGGGGATCCTGATTCAGGCTGAGTCGCGGACTCAAGCCCGCGCGTTTCACGGTCATGTGGAAGTTGCCGGGCGCGATCCACGCGTGGCCGGGTGCGAGCGGGACGTCGGCGGCTCCTTCTTCAACGGGAATGCGGGAGCGGCTTGCGAGCCGGTCGGCAAGCATCTTGGTAAACAGGGGCGGCATGATCGTGTGGATAGTGCGGAAAACGCCGGCCAGGGAGTCGCGGTTCTGGGGATCTTTTTCGAGGCTGACGAGTTCGCGGTCGAGCCGGTCGAGATTTTCGTAACTCTCGGCCAGGAATTCGCTGACGATGTCGCTGTCGTTTGCGGGCATTCCGTTCACTTTTGAAAATGATTTGTTTGACGGGGCGGAGTTGCTCCGTCGCGGGGGTGGCGTGACGCTGTTCTCGCGGCCGGGAATTCCGCCGGACGTGTTCCTACTGTGTATCGTCCCAGGGTGATTCTTCTTTAGGAGGGCGGAGCTTAGCCTCAAAGCGTGTTGCGGACGAGACTCGGCTTATCGCACAGCGCCCAACTGAGAGTTGGCGAATCGGTGAGATTGCTGGAGTGCTCAGGGGGCTGGATGGGAAACTACCCGATGAGATGGATTCACGTGGCCGACAATTTCTTTATTTGGCTTGGCCGCCTCGAATCCTATCGATTTCAGCTGTTCGATGATCCCGCCGATTTTGGCCGCCGAATAGGGGCCGGAGAGAACCACAAAAAAGTCGTCGTCGGTTATGGGATTGTGGCGGGGAACGATGCTGACGGGCAAACCCATGTCTTCGACTTTCTTGGCGGCATTCTGGGCTCCCACCTCGCGTGGAAAGCGGCTCACCCAAACATAACCGCCTCCGCCCTTTGCTGCCGGGCCGCCGAACGCCGCCGGAGCGTCCTGCGAAGTTGCCCTTGCGGTTTCGACCGGAGCCGTTTCAGCGGTAGCTGAAACGGTGGAAGCCGTGGGGCTCACAATCGGAGGAACAGGCGAGGAAGCCGGCGCGACTGGATGAGCAGGCGTGGACGAATCCGTGATGGCTTCCGCTGGACGCGGCGTGGCAGGCTTGGGAGGCTTGGGAGCCGCAGTCGTTTCGAGCTTTACCGACTCATCCGCCGTCACAGAACCAGAGTTCGGAGATGCCGGAACCACCGCGACATTAGCCGCGGGCGAAGGCGAATCCTTGCTGACAGGAGCGGGCATTTCAGCGGAATTCCTGTTTGCGCGAGCGTGCCAGATTATCCCAGCACCCACTGCGATGATACCCAATACGACGATAGCGGCGACCCATCCAACGCGGCTCTTTCTGGGCGATGGCGGCACGTTTGAAACAAGCGGTGGCGTGGTAACCGTATTCCCAATCGTGGGGTTACTCGGAGTAGCCGGGAACACGGTGGTGTCTCGATCCGAGGCGGGTGTGAGCGGCTGGAAATGAAGGGCATTCTCGAGCTCCGCTACGGATTGAAATCGGCTATCCGGAGCCTTTTCAAGGCATTTCAATATAGCTCCTTCGAGCGGAGCGGAAATCCCCGGCTCAATCTCTCGCGGCGGGCGGGGCGATTCCTGGACGTGCTTCATCGCCAGGGCAACGAGGTTGTCAGCGCGAAACGGCTGAACACCGGTGAACATTTCGTACAGCATCAAGCCGAGGGCGTAGATGTCTGCACGATGGTCGACGGACTTCCCTGCGGCCTGCTCGGGAGCCATATAGGCCGGCGTACCCACCATCGCGCCGGTGAGAAGCGTCATCGCCTCCATCGACCGCGCGATGCCGAAATCCATCAGCTTCACGTTGCCTTGCCTATCGATCATCACATTTTCAGGCTTCAAGTCGCGGTGGACGATTCCCTGTGCGTGGGCTTCTTTCAGGCCGGCGCACATTTGCAGGGCCAGATCGATGCCCTTCCGGGGCGTGAGGCTGGCGAAGCGCTTGAGGACGGAGCGAAGGCTTTCCCCGTCGACGAACTCCATCGAGATGTATGCCGTCCCGTCGACGCGGCTGAATTCATATACGCGGCAAACATTCTTGTGGGTGATTTTGCGAGCGAACAGCAATTCGCTCTTGAACCGCTCGAGCATGGCCGGATCGGAGGCAATCTCGGGTTTGATCAGCTTCAGCGCAACGATTTCCCCGGTTTCGCGATCGCGCGCCTTGTAGACCTGGCCCATGGCGCCACGCCCGGCATCTTCGAGAATGTCGTAACGCTGGCCGAGCACGGCGAGGATCTGCGAGTTGAGGTTCGCGATATTGGTTGACGAAGCCACAGGGGGCGCCGCGGCAGGCGTGGAAGAATCCGG
This sequence comes from Candidatus Acidiferrales bacterium, assembly GCA_049516275.1. GTDB lineage: Bacteria > Acidobacteriota > Terriglobia > Acidiferrales > UBA7541 > Palsa-295. Next base: position 1,554 of record JBEKTG010000094.1, on the reverse strand, counting down.
AAACCAGCGGGGTGCGGTCTTCGCCTGCGTGGCGGAGGAATCCGCGTCGCTGGGGGACCGATTCTCAGGCCCCGAATTGGGTGGCTGATCCATGATCATCTGGTTACCCCAGAGGGACGCAGTCCCCTGAGGACAGGATCATATCAGTTTCGGCGGGCATTGGGGTATGCAGGGGAGCCGGCCGGGGGCGTGATGCTTTTGTACCGACCTATAATATGCCTTACGACACACTTCCCGGCAGGTTCTCCATGCTTGAAATACGGCGGTGCTAGAGTCGATTCAGGTGGGGCGTTCGTCCATCTCTCAGCAAGCCGTACCTTCCGCGGGCGAACTCTGAGGCGGGATTCGCATGGGACCAATCCGGCTGCGAACGAAGTTTCTTCTCTCTCTTCTGGCTATTTCGGCCGGACTTACCACCGCTACGCTCCTGATCGTTCGCTACAGAGTACAGAAGCAAGTGCGAACCGGGATTCAGCAGGACCTGCGCAACTCGGTTGGCACCTACGAAAGCTTCGAGAGGCAAAGACAGGAAACGCTCACCCGGTCCGCCGAACTGCTGGCCAATCTTCCGAACGTTCGCGCCCTGATGACCACCGGCGACGAAGCGACGATTCAAGACGGATCCGCCGAAGTCTGGCGGCAAAGCGGAAGCGACCTGCTGGTGATGGCCGGGCGCTCCGGAGACGTGCTAGGTCTGCAGACAAACGGCACCGGCCTCGAACATACGGTCGTTCAGAATCTTTTGCGCGATTCGCTCGGGAAGCAGGAGGCGAAGGACTGGTGGTTCGGCGGCGGCCGTCTGTACGAGGTTTGGATCCAACCCATTTATCTCGGCGCTCCCTCTGCGAATAGCAGCCTCGGCTTCCTCGTGGTGGGCCATGAGATCAATGAACGGGCCGCGCGGGACTTGAGCAATATCGCTGCTAGCGAAGTGACGTTCTATGCGGGAGAACAGATCGTTGCCAGTACCCTGAACGCCGATCAGCAATCCGAACTGGCCGGCAACATCCATCCTCATCTGGCGGAGTCAGCGGAAACTCCGCGGGAAATACGGATCGGCGATGAACGATACCTTGCGACTACCGTCCGATTGTCTTCGGCCGGGGAGCCGGCGGTCTCTCTGAGCGTTCTGAAATCGCTCGATAAGGCCACTCAGTTTTTGGCGCAGCTGAATCGCGTGTTGCTTGGCCTTGGATTGCTGAGCGTGATTGCGGGCAGCGCGCTCGTCTTTCTGATTTCGCACACGTTCACACGCCCACTGGCTAGCTTGGTCGCGGGAGTGCGCGCCCTGGAACGGGGCGACTTCAGCTATCCGCTGGCTTACAGCGGCGGCGACGAAGTAGCGGAGGTGACCGGCACTTTTGACCGGATGAGGACCAGCCTGCAGAAGACTCAAGCCGAGCAGAAACAGCTGGAAGACAGGCTTCGGCAAGCGCACAAGATGGAAGCGGTGGGAAGGCTGGCGGGCGGGGTCGCGCACGACTTCAACAACCTGCTCACGATCATCCGCGGGCATGGCGATCTGCTGCTCGATCGCATCGGCGGCGTGGATTC